>NZ_JBEXSI010000022.1:0-115614 GCF_040613515.1 Streptomyces sp. NPDC006261 | reverse complement strand
CTGAGCGTCAGCAACGCGTTGGCCTACGTCGGCCGGTTCACCACCATGCTCGACAGCATCGGGGATATCACCGAGGAGACTACCGGGTGTAGCTCGTCACTTGCCCAGGTACGCGTTGTAGATCCGCACCGTGGACTTGTTGCCCTTCTTGTCGGTGATGTTGGCGGCGAAGGAGATGGCCTTGCCCTTCGCCGGGTTCTTCACCGTGATCTTGCCCTTCTTCACGGTGACCTTCTTCCAGGTCTTGCCGCCGTTGTAACTGACGTACGTCGCCAGCGACTTGAGGTTCTTCCCGGCGGCCGAACCCTGCACCCTCACCGGCACGGAGATGGTCTTGCCCGCCTTGGCCCGGCCGTCGGTGGTCAGGGCGGGGGTGAAGCGGACGGTGGAGGCCGGGAGCTTCGCGTCCGCCTTCTTGGAGCGGAAGGAGAAGCTGACGTCGACCCGGGTGGAGAGGGCGCCGATCTTCGCGCTGTGCTTCACCGACGAGGTGAGCTTGTAGTCGGCGTTGCCCGCCGGGACCGTGAAGTAGTCCCAGCCCTGGAGCGGGTCCGTGTTCTGGGCGAACTTCTTCCCGTTGCGGTGGAGCACCGTCGAGACCGAGGAGAACTCCGGCGCGCCGTCGTTGCCCTTGCCGTCCGCCAGCAGCGGGACGAAGCCGGCGATCTCGTTGCCGTCGCGGTAGACGCCGTCGTACCCGGTCAGCCGCGGGCCGAAGACCCCGGTGTTCACGGTCTTCGTGTAGGACTTGCCGCCCTTGTAGGCGGCGGGGTGCCCGAGGAAGTAGCCCGCCTCGTAGATCAGGTGGCCCTTTTTGTCCTTGCCGCCGATCTGGGCGAACATCAGGCCCCAACGGGCCTTGTCGCTGGTGGCGACCCGGACCGTACGGACGCCGGGCAGCGCCTGGTAGGCGGGCGCGCCGTACATCCCGTACCCGCCCGGCAGCTCGGCGATGGGGGCGACCTCGCCGGTCTTCTTCTTGACCGCGCCGACGCCCATGGTGAGCTTCACCGTGGCGAACTGACTGGCCTTGTACTTACGGCTGACGCCCGTGGCGAACTGCGTGACCTTGCCGCCGAACGCGATGTTGTAGTCGCCCGCCGCGCCCTTGTTCCAACTGCCGGCCCACCGCTGGGTGAGCGAACCGTCGGTGATCTTCGGGCCGACGTGGGCGGTGCGGAGGGTCCCCTTGCCGCCGACCGCCCAGCCGTAGGTGAGGTCCATCTGCTTGCTCGCGACCGTGTACTCGGTCTGGATGCCGCGGAGCTTGGTCCCCTTCACCGGCAGGGTGACGGTGGCCGGCTTGGTCTTCCGGGCGTCCAGCGTGATCGTCGTGTTCTTCGTGACGCTCAGCTTCGGCTGGACGAGCCAGTCGACGTCCCACTTCTTCTTCGGGTCCGTGACGACGCTGCTGTTCAGCACGTAGGTGCCCTTGGGCACCCGCACCTTGGCCACGCCGCTCTTGAAGACCGAGCCGAACGATACGAACCCGGCGTTGCCCAGGTCCTCCAGCAGGACGTCTCCGGATGCCGGGACCTTGCCCGTACGGCTGATGCCCCTCAGCGTGACGTCGTACGACTCGCGCTCGCGGTCGACCGCGGCCGCGGTGCGGACGCTCTGGCCGTCACCGGTGGCCACGACGTACGCGGAGTACGAGCCGACCTCCGCGCCGCCGAGCCGGGTGTCGGCCGTCAGCGCCACCGCGGCGGTGCCGCCCGCGGGCACGGTGACCTGCGAGGCGCCGAGGGTGAAGAAGCCGGCCGGAGCGGGCTTGCCCTTCGGGCCGGTGCCGGCGACCGTCAGGTCGAGGGTGATGTCCGCGGTGCCCAGGTTGCGGTAGGTGATCTTCTTGGTGACCGGGGTGTCGTCGGTGTGCGGCCACTGCTGCACACCGAGGTTGACCGAGACCTGCTCGCTCACCACGGTCTGGGTGAGCGCCCGGTCCACCGCGATCCGGCCCGTACCCTGCTGGAACGGCGTGTACGCGCCCGGCTTGGTGGAGGACGCCAGCACGCTCTTCAGCTGCTTGTACGTCCACTTGGGGTGCTGCTGCTTGAGCAGCGCCGCGGCGCCCGCGACGTGCGGGGTGGCCATCGACGTACCGTCGATCGTGAGGTAGCCGGCCGGCTTCTCGCCGACCTCCCGGGCGATCTCCGAGTCCTTGGCGGAAGCCGCCGTGATGGCGACGCCGGGGGCCGTGACATCGGGCTTGATGCCGCCGTCGCCCACGCGCGGGCCGCGGCTGGAGAAGCCCGCAAGCTTGTCGTTCACGTCGACCGCGCCGACGGTCAGCGCCGCCTCCGCACTGCCCGGCGAGCCGACCGTGCCCGCGCCGCTGCCCTCATTGCCCGCCGCGATGGCGAACAGGACGCCCTTGGTGGCCGAGAGCTTGTTGACCGCGGCTTCCAGCGCGTCCACCTCGGGGGTGTCCATGCCGCCGAGGCTCAGGTTGACGACGTCGGCGCCCTGGGCGACTGCCCACTCCATCCCGGCCAGGATGCCGGAGTCGTCGCCGTACCCGTCGTCGCCGAGGACCTTGCCCGCCAGGAGCTTGGCGTCCGGGGCCACGCCCTTGAACTTGCCTCCGGACTTGGCGCCGGAGCCCGCGGCCGTCGAGGCGACGTGGGTGCCGTGACCGATGCGGTCCTTGAGGTCGGGCGACCTGGTGAAGTTCTTCGCCGCGACGATCTTGCCCTTGAGGTCGACGTGGGTCCCGTCCACGCCGGTGTCCAGGACCGCGATCTTGACGCCCTTGCCGGTGTAACCGGCCTTCCAGGCGGTCGGCGCCCCGATCTGGGCGACGCTGCGGTCCAGGGCCACCTTGCGCCTGCCGTCCAGCCAGACCCGGTCGATGCCGGCCGCGGTGGTGCGCTGGGCGCCGTCGGCCTGCTCACTGGTGAGCGCCTGCCACAGGTCCGGGGCGTCCGCCTTCGGCGTCGCGACCGACTGCGCGTTCAGCGACGTCAGGCTCCGGCCGATCCGGGTCGAGCCCGCGTCCCGGACCTCCGCCTTCGCCTGGGCGCTCTGCGCGCCCCGGTAGCTGACGATGAGCCGCAGGTCCTTCTTCTGGGCCCGGCGGTTCTCCGGCCGGTTCAGCTCGGTGATGTCGAACAGCCGCCGGTCGAGCTTGCCCGAGGCGATGAGCCGCTGGGCGTCGCCGGGTATGACGAGCGTGCGCCCGTCACGTATCTGCTTGTGCACCGGGATGCCGTCGCGGCCCTCCGCGGGCTGGAAGCCCACGACCCGGCCCTTGGCGTCCACGGACACCCGGTCGCCGGTGATCAGCGTCAACTGGTGCGAGGCCTTGCCCGTGGAACCGGCGGCCGCCTTGGCCACGGCTCCGGGCGAGAACGGCTGGGCGGCGGCGGGCGTGGTCATGCCCGCGGCGAGTGCGACGGCGGCTGCCGCGGCGACAGCCGGGACCCCCACCCTCTTCATGTGTCTGTGCAACTCTCCCCCTGGAGAATGAGGCGGTTCCTGTGAACCGTTCACTCAACCTAGAGGGGAAAATTCGTGAAGAGGTTCGCAAGGGATGTGTACAAGTTGTGAGTTGACTCTCCTCGGGGAGGATCCTGCCCGGGCGGCGATGAGTTTCGGTCACCGGACCGGTCCTTCTGGTGTGGCAGCCATGAATCCGATCGTCCTCGTCGTCACCGGACACGTCACCCGTGACGCCGTACCGGCCCTCTGCACGGAGCTGGAGACCCTGCTGAACGAGCCCCGCAGCGCTGCCCTCGACCCGGCCGCGCCGGTCGATTGCGACGTGGGCGGGGCGGAGCGGCCGGACCTGGCCCTGGTCGAGGTGGTGGCCCGGCTGGCGCTCGTGGCCCGCCGGACCGGGAGGCAGCTGCGGCTGCGCCGGGTGGGGCCCGAACTCCAGGGGCTGCTGGACCTGGTGGGGCTGGCGGACGTGGTCGCCCTGGAGGGATCGGAGGAGCGGGTGCCGGGGCCGTACTGACCGGTCGGGGACGCGGTGCGGCCCCGCGGTGTCCCGCGGGGCCGCACCGAGCGGGTCACTCCCCGGCCGCCACCGCCGGAAGCCGCTCGGGCAGGCCGAACAGCGGGAACCAGCGCTCCACGTCCAGGAAGCAGTGCATCCCCGAGATCGCCCCGTCCCGGACGTCGATGACCTGGACCGCCCACGGCACGAAGCCGGAGCCCTCCGGGTCGGGCTTGTAGTGCGCGAAGCCCGGGGAGCCGTTGGCCGAGACGGGCACCAGCCGGGAGCCCGCGCACGCCGCGCCGATGGTCGTCATGAAGCCCGTGATGTCCGGGGTGCCCTGGAGCCACAGGTCGAACGGCGGCATCGTCATCACCGCGTCCTCGTGGAGCAGCGCGGTCAGTGCGGCCATGTCGTACCCCTCGAACGCCTTCACATAGCGCTCCAGGAGCTTCTGCTGCTCCTCGTCGAGCGGGTCCGCAGCGTCCGGGACCCGGCCCTCGTGCTCGGTCAGGGTGGCGCGGGCCCGCTGAAGGGCGCTGTTGACCGAGGCGACGGTGGTCTCCAGCAGCTCGGCGACCTCGGCGGCCTTCCAGGCGAGCACCTCGCGCAGGATCAGCACGGCACGCTGCTTGGGCGGCAGGTGCTGGAGGGCCGCGACGAACGCCAGGCGCACCGACTCCCGCGCCACGGCGGCCTCCGCCGGGTCCTCGACCGTCGGCAGGATGCGGCCGTCCGGCGCCGGCTCCAGCCAGACGTTCTCCGGCCGGGGACTGAGGGCGGCCTGCGCGAGGGGGGTCGGGCCCGTCAGGTCGACCGGACGGGCCCGCTTGTTGCCCGCGCTCAGCATGTCCAGGCAGACATTCGTGGCGATCCGGTAGAGCCAGGAGCGCAGCGAGGAGCGGCCCTCGAACTTGTCGAAGTTGCGCCAGGCCCGCACCAGGGTGTCCTGCACCGCGTCCTCGGCCTCGAACGCCGAGCCGAGCATCCGGTAGCAGTACCCGGTCAGCTCGGTCCGGTGGCCTTCGAGGCGGGCGTCGACATCCGTGGGGCCCGCGGCATCCGCACCGCCGGCACCCGCCCCCGCGGCCGTCCTCGTGGTCAGATCGCTCATCGCTCCACCCCTGTCGCGCAGCCGCGCCGCGGCATCCGTCACCCGGTAGGTCGGAAGCTACCGCAGGCCACTGACAACAGGGGTGGAAAGGAGCCGACGGGCGAACGCCGGACAGAACGGATCAGGTCCCGGGCTTGCGCCCGTAGACGTACACGTCGTCGCCGTTCTTCAGCAGTTTCCAGTATGCCTTCGCGTCGGCGGGGCGCATGTTCACGCACCCTCCGGAGCCCGGCGGGTTGTACATGGACTTGGTGACCGAGTGGAACGCCTGGCCGCCGTCGAAGAACTGCGAGTGCGGCATCCATACCTTGTAGATCGTCGACCAGTGCTTGATGTTGCGCCAGTAGATCTTCTTCGCGCCGGTCCGGGTCTCCGCGCCGTCACGCCCGGTCCGCACCGGCACCGGGCCGTACTTCAGCTTCTTGCCGTCCTGGATCCAGCTCAGCTGCCGGGTCAGGTCGACGCAGGCGATGCGGCCCTTGCCGGTGGGGCACTTACCGGCCTTGTTCGGGGTCTTCCCGGCCGCCTTCTGGGCGTTCATCGTGTTCATCGTGCGCCAGGTCAGCGGCCCCGCGTAGCCGATGGTGGGGGTGATCCCGTGGGCCTTCTGGAACTTCTGGATCGCCTTGCAGTCGGCGGCCGACTGCTTGCCGTCCACGGGCCGCTTCAGGAACTTCTCGACCTGCTTCTGGTGCGGCCCGGTGGAAGTGGAGCAGGAGGCCGCCTGGGCCGCGGTGCCGGTGCCCAGGACCAGGGCGGGTGCCGCCACAAGCCCGGCCACGGAGAGCGCGACCCCGCGTCGCAGTCGCCCTCCGGATACGTTCGCCATCACTCCCATGTGCCCCAACTCCCCTTCGCCCACAGTGATTTTGTGGTTACGCCTGGTAGACGCGCGAAAGGGAAGGGTGGTTGCACGGGGCAGGTCTCGGTTGCGTCGCGGTCCGGCATGGCCGGAATGACGCCTCCGGAACGAGCCCCCGGAGGGTCACCGCGTCGCCGGCACCAGCGCCCGCCGCTCGGCCCGCGCCACCCGGGTCCCGTACAGCGTGATGGAGACGACGCCGATGACCGCGAACAGGCCCAGTGCCACCGTCGCCGCCCAGCCGCCCGCGTGGAAGGCGACCGCGCCGAGGGTGCCGCCCGCGCTGGAGCCCAGGTAGTACGCCGACTGGTAGAGCGCCGACGCCTGTGCCCGGCCCGTCGTCGCGGTCCGGCTCACCGAGGAGGAGGCGACCGCGTGCCCGGCGAAGAACCCGGCCGTGATCAGCACTAGGCCCAGCAGGACGGCGGCCAGCTGGTCGGCGAGCGAGAGCAGCAGCCCGGCCGTCGTGGTGGAGACCGCCAGGTAGAGCGCGCCCCGGCGGCCGAGGCGGGCCACCAGGCGCCCGGCCGCGGCGGAGGAGACCGTACCGACCAGGTAGACCAGGAAGATCGACCCGACGATGCCCTGCGGCAGCGAGAACGGCTCCTCGGCCAGCCGGTAGCCGATCACCGTGTAGACCGCGCCGAACACCGTCATGAACAGCGCGCCGATCGCGTACAGCCTCACCAGCAGCGGGTTGCCCAGGTGGGTGGCGACGGTCTTCGCCAGTGCCTTCGGGTTCAGCGAACCGGGGGTGAAGTTACGCTCCTTGGGGATCAGGAAGTGGAACGCCACGGCGCACGCCACCGCCAGCAGCCCGACCGCCGCGAGCGCCGCGCGCCAGCCCCACAGCTGGGCGACCCAGCCGGTGAGGATGCGACCGCTCATGCCGCCGATGCTGTTGCCCGCGACGAACAGCCCGATGGCCGCGATCAGCGCCTTGGGCCGGACCTCCTCCGCGAGATACGCCATCGCGGAGGCCGGAAGCCCGGCGAGCGCCGCGCCCTGGATCGCCCGGAGCGCGATCAGCCAGCCGATCGAGGGGGCGAACGGCACCAGCATCCCGACCAGGACCGCGACCGTCAGCGAGGCCGTCATCATCTGCCGCCGCCCGAACCGCTCCGAGAGCGCGCTCAGCGGCAGCACGCAGAGCGCCAGTGCGCCGGTCGCCGCGGAGACCGTCCAGCTCGCCTGGCCGGCGCTCACGCCGTAGGAGGCGGAGATCGCGGGAAGCAGGGCCTGGGTGGAGTAGAGGAGGGCGAAGGCCGCGACACCTGCGGCGAAGAGCGCGAAGCTCATCCGGCGGTAGCCGGGGCGGCCGGGCTCCAGTCGCTCGGCGGCGGGCGCGGCGGCGCGGGAGGTGATGACGGGGGACGACGGGGCAGAGGCATCCACGACGACGGTGGATGCCCCGGTATCGGCGGGAGGCATACGACGAACGTAGGGCCCCACGTTTCATGCGTCCAATGCACGAAACCGCCATAATCGATCCCATGGCGCATCAACGCAGCTCACAGCCTCGGCTGTCACCGAGCAGTTACGAAGAAGACATCCGGGCCGTCCTCGCGCCCCGCCTCGCGTACTTCGAGGCGGTCGCCCGGCACGAGCATGTGACCCGCGCCGCACATGAGCTCGGCGTCCCGCAGTCCACGCTCTCGCGGGCCATGGTCCGGCTCGAAACGGACCTGGGCGTCGCCCTGTTCGCCCGCAAGGGCCGTACCGTCTCGCTCACGCCGGCCGGCCGCACCTTCCTCACCTCTGCCGAACGGGCCCTGGCCGAGGTGGAGAAGGCCGCCGACTCGGTCCGGGCGGACGCCGACCCCACAGCGGGCCGGGTCTCCTTCGGCTTTCTGCACACCATGGGGTCGGAGACCGTACCCGCCCTGATCCGCGGCTTCCGGGCCGACCACCCGAAGGTCCGCTTCCAGCTCGTCCAGAACTACGGCGAGGCGATGATCGAGCGGCTGCGCGCGGGCGGTCTCGACCTCTGCCTCACCTCGCCCGTGCCCGACGCCCCCGACCTGGTCACCCGCCGCCTGGACGAACAGCGCCTGCGTCTGGTGGTCCCCGACGACCACCGACTGGCTTCCCGCCGCCGCATCCGCCTCGCGGAGGCCGCCGACGAGACGTTCGTGACGCTGGAGCCGGGTTACGGGCTGCGCCGGATCACCGACGACCTCTGCACGGAGGCCGGTTTCACCCCACGCGTCGCCTTCGAGGGGGAGGAGGCCGAGACCCTGCGCGGGCTGGTCGCCGCCGGGCTCGGGGTGGCCCTGCTGCCGCCGCCCGCGGTCGCCCGGCCGGGTGTCGTGGAGCTGACGGTCACCGCCCCGCGCGCGGTCCGCGAGATCGGGGTCGCCTGGCTGGACGGCCACCCCGACACCCCGCCGGTCGCCGCCTTCAAGCGGTTCCTCCTCTCGCGGCGGGGGAATCTGCTGCCGGACTGAAGTGCGCCCTGGAACCTGAGAGAAGCCCCGAAGGAAGAGCGGAGAGCAGACCGTTGCCCGCCAAGGACACGAGGAGTGCGTTCGACCGGTACGTCGGGAGATGCGAAGCGGCACCCGTCGCCGCCGTCCAGTTCCTGTACCGATCCGTCCTCGAGCACGCGCGGAGGGGGAGGGAGTCGCCGGCCTACCAGACAGACCTGACCGCCTCGCTCCGGGTGGCCCAGGGGGGAGCCCGGTCCGGAGTGGGCCCGGGAGCGTGCGGCCTGACGCCGTACGCGCTCCGCTCCGTAAGCATCAGGCGTTCAGTGCCGCAGCGACCGCCCGAACCCGGCGGCCAGCGGCATCCGCAGCCCCAGCGGCGGTGGTGCGGCCAGCGCGTCCTTCACCGGCCGGGCGTAGGACCGGGCGAAGAGCGAACCCCGGACGAAGTCGGCGGCCAGCGCCACCACTTCGGAGCGGTGCTGGCGCAGCGCGTGCCCGTCCGAGTGGACCTCGAAGCGGCAGGTGTCCCGGTTGGACTTCTTCGCCCGCTCGGCCAGCCGGTACGACAGCTCCGGGTCGGTGCGCTCGTCGTCGGTGCCGTGCACGATCAGCACCCGCCGCCCCACGAGCTGCTTCACCGGCTCCGGTTCGGCGGCGGCGTGCTCCGGCAGCCAGGGGGCCATCGCCAGGACCGAGGTGACCGCCCCGTGACCGGCGGCCCGCAGCGCCGCCCGCCCGCCCATCCCGTGGCCGACCAGGCACACGGGCACGTCCCCGTACCGCCGCTGGACCTCGTCGGCCGCCCAGGCGGCGTCCTCGGCCGGGTGCGCGTCGGTGTCGTTCCAGCCGCGGCAGCGGTAGCGCAGGACGTGCACCGCCAGCCCGTCGCCCTCCCCGGCGCGCGCCAGCGCACGGGCGAACGGCAGCTGGACCGCGTACGACAGGGGGGAGGGGCGGCGCCGTGAGTCGGCCTCGCCGTCAGGGAGCAGCAGGACCACGCCGCTGACCTCGTAGGGTGCTCCGGCCGTCGAAACGGCCCGTCCCAGCCTCGCAGCAGGCAGGGGGAGTGCGCGCTGTGCCATGACAGAACAGTCTCAGAAGGGCAGGTGTACTCCACCCGACTTTCCGGTCACTGTTACGCATCGACGGAAGGCGCCACCCAGCGCTCTACGCGCGTAGGCGCTAGAGTGCCCAGATGACGAGCCAGACCCTGAATGTCCCTGATTCCGACCAGATCCGGCGCGCCCCCAAGGTGCTGCTCCACGACCACCTCGACGGCGGCCTGCGGCCGGGCACGATCATCGAGCTGGCCCGCGCGCAGGGCTACGACTCCCTCCCCGAGACCGAGGCCGACAAGCTCGGCGTCTGGTTCCGCGAGGCCGCCGACTCCGGTTCGCTGCCGCGGTATCTGGAGACCTTCGCCCACACCTGCGCCGTCATGCAGACCCGCGACGCGCTCTTCCGGGTGGCCGCTGAGTGCGCCGAGGACCTCGCCGAGGACGGCGTCGTCTACGCCGAGATCCGGTACGCCCCCGAGCAGCACCTTGAGGGCGGCCTGACCCTCGAAGAGGTCGTCGAGGCGGTCAACGCGGGCTTCCGTGAGGGCGAGCGCATCGCCCGGGCCAACGGCCACCGCATCCGCGTCGGCGCCCTGCTCACCGCCATGCGGCACGCGGCCCGCGCGCTGGAGATCGCCGAGCTGGCCAACAGCTACCGCGACCAGGGCGTCGTCGGCTTCGACATCGCGGGCGCCGAGGCCGGCTTCCCTCCCACCCGCCACCTCGACGCTTTCGAGTACCTCAAGCGGGAGAACAACCACTTCACGATCCACGCGGGCGAGGCCTTCGGCCTGCCCTCGATCTGGCAGGCCCTGCAGTGGTGCGGCGCCGACCGGCTCGGCCACGGGGTGCGGATCATCGACGACATCGAGGTCGCCGACGACGGCTCGGTCACCCTCGGCCGCCTCGCCTCCTACGTACGCGACAAGCGCATCCCGCTGGAGATGTGCCCGACGTCCAACCTGCAGACCGGCGCGGCCACCTCGTACGCGGAGCACCCGATCGGGCTGCTGCGGAAGCTGCATTTCCGCGTCACCGTGAACACGGACAACCGCCTCATGAGCGGGACGAGCATGAGCCGGGAATTCGAGCTGTTGACCGAGGCGTTCGGATACACGCTCGACGACATGCAGTGGTTCACCGTCAATGCGATGAAATCAGCTTTCATTCCTTTCGACGAACGTCTGGCGATGATCAATGAGGTCGTCAAGCCTGGTTATGCCGAGCTGAAATCCGAGTGGCTTTTCCGGCAGACCGCTGTGACCAGTGGTTCTGCTGCTCCCGCGAGCTGACGTTCGGGATATGGAAGATGGCCGGGAATCGAATTCCCGGCCATTTTTCGCGTGTCGGGATGTTTGCGGACGGGGTGGCGGCATGACTACCGTGCAGAGCCGCTCACATCCCCTTCCCCAAGGATGAATTCTTCATGAAGAAGACCGCTGCCAAGACTCTCGGTGTCGCCGCTATCGGCGCCGCTTTCGCCGCGGCCGCTGCCGGGAGCGCCTCCGCCGCCCCCTCGCTGCCGCTCGACACCGTGGCCGGTGCGCTCCCCGTCTCCACCATGGCGCTGGAGAGCGTCGCCACGGCGGCCCAGAACGCGCCGGTCCAGGAGACCGTCGGCAAGGTCCTCGGCGGCGACGCCACCGACGCCGCCGCCCCGGTCACCGGCCTGCTCGGCGGACTGCCCACCCAGGGACTGACCGCCAACGGCATTCCGCTCGGCGGCTGACCGCACCCGCACAGGGACGACCGTGGGGCGCACACCCTGGATCGGGGTGTGCGCCCCACTGTGCTGAGCTGTGCTGCGCCGTGCGTACGCCGACACCGCACCCTGTCGTGTCGCCTGCCGCGTCACCAGGCCGTCGCGGACGAGGAGGACTTCTCCGAGGGCAGCAGCGCCCACAGGGCCAGATAGATCAGGAACTGCGGGCCGGGCAGCAGGCACGAGACGACGAAGATGACGCGCATCGTGCCGGCCGAGGTGCCGAAGCGCCGTGCCAGCCCCGCGCACACGCCGCCGATCATGCGGCCTTCAGTGGGGCGGACCAGTGCGGCCATGGTGGGCTCCTTCGCGAACGGTAGCGGTGGGAGCGGCTCTGTTCGGCTCCCGGTATATCCATGGTGCGCCCGCGAAGAGGGACAAAGCATCGCTCTACGGGGCGATGCCGACCCTGGTAATCGTCGGGGTCGGACCCCCAGGGGCCTCGTCCCTGAGACGGGTCTCCCGCCGGTACCGGGGCAGATCCCGTACGCCCGGCACTCCGCGGCGGCGCAGCCGCGCCCGGCACACCGGGACGACCAGCAGATGGGCCAGGACCACACCGCTGGTGTTCAGCAGCACCGAGTCGATGTCGACCACCTGGCCCGGCACCCCGGTCTGGCCCAGCTCGATGGCGAGCGAGATCAGCGCCCCGGCCGCCACCGTCCGCAGCAGCGACACCCAGGGGGAGACGAAGATCCGGCCCCCGGCCATCGGCAGCAGCACCCCGAGTGGGGCCAGCAGGAGCAGCGCCCCGCCGATCCGGCGCACGGCCTCGACCGGGCCCAGCGCGAGGTCGGCCCTGATCGTGGCGAGCGGCTCGAAGTTGGCGGCCGTGATCCAGGGCACGTCCAGCGGGCGCAGCGTCAGCCACCCGACGAGCAGCAGGTGTGCGAGGAGGAGAGTGACCCCCGCCGCGCGGAAGTGGATGACGGCCTGACCGTCCGGACCTTGACGCACGTCCACCAAGACGCCGCGACCGGCAGGATCGGTTCCGTGACTTCGCCGGGGGCCTCGCGGTGTTCGGACGCTCAGTCCAGGTCGAGCACGTCCGGAGCGGTTCCGTCCTGCGGCCGCGCCTTCGTCTGCGAGGTGCAGAGATAGCCGCGCGGCGGGTACTCCCCGGGGCCGCCGAGGACCACCGAGCCCTTGGTGACCAGCGCCTGGTTCTCCGCGTACGTGCACACCAGCTGGGCCAGCGCCTCCTCCGAGAGGTCCTCGGGCTGGCTGCTCAGCCGAAGAGTGCCCGCCGGGTCGCCGGCCCGGGAGGGCTCCACCCGCAGCCCCGCCGGGACCGCCGTGGAGAACCCGGCCCGGCGCTCGCTCTCGGGCGGCGCCTGCTGCACCTGGCCCAGCAGGGCGCGGGCGGCCACCAGTGCGCCGGAGCCGGACGTGCCGGCCGGTACCGGCCGGTCCACGGTCACCAGCTGCGAGGCGCACACCAGGTACACCGGTGCCGCGACGCTGTCCGGGGACCGGGTCGTGACATCCGCCGAGGGCAGCTTGCACGGCACCCGGGAAGGCGCTGCCCCGGCGTCCACGGGCACGGACGTCGTCCGGATCCCGCACCCCGAGGCCAGCACGACGACCGCCAGGACGGCGCCCAGGGCGGCGACGGCGGCGCGCCGTCGGAACGGGCCCGCCGTCACCCTGGAGGGGCCCTCTGAGACCCAGGACGGGCCCCCGGCCACCCGGGACGAGCGCCTCGTCGGCCGGAACACACCCGTCATGCCACCCCACCGTCCCCGTCCACGTCTCCGTCCACGTCTCCGCCCCGGGACCCGCCGTCCCTGTCCCGCCCGCCGCGCCCGTCCGCCCCGCCGCCGGTCAGCTCCGAGGGGTCGCGCGGCAGCCGCAGGACGAAGACCGCCCCGCCGTCGGGGGAGTTGGCGGCCGTGATGTCACCGCCGTGGATGTGCGCGTTCTCCATGGCGATCGAGAGCCCGAGCCCGCTGCCCTCCGAACGCGGCCGGGAGGCGCTGGCCTTGTAGAACCGGTCGAAGACGTGCGGCAGCACCTCCTCGGGGATGCCCGGACCGTGGTCCCGTACCTCGATGACCAGCTCCTCGCCCTCGGTCCGCACCCTGACCCCCACCGGCGACCCCCCGTGCTTGAGGGCGTTGCCGATCAGATTGGCCAGGATCACGTCGAGGCGGCGCGGGTCGAGGCGGACCATCATGCCGCGCTCCGCGTCCAGGTCCACCGCGTCCAGCCAGGCCCGCGCGTCGATGCACGCGGTGACCTGGTCGGCCACGTCGACGTCGTCCAGGACCAGTCGCGCGGTGCCCGCGTCGAAGCGGGTCACCTCCATCAGGTTCTCCACCAGGTCGTTCAGCCGCCGGGTCTCGCTCACCACGAGGTGCACGGCGGGCGCGATCATCGGGTCGAGACTGTCCGCCTCGTCCTCCAGCACCTCGGCCACCGCGGTGATCGCGGTCAGCGGGGTGCGGAGCTCGTGCGACATGTCGGCGACGAACCGCCGGCTCGACTCCTCCCGCGCGCTCATGTCCGCGACCTTCTTCTCCAACGAGCTCGCGGTCCGGTTGAACGTACGGGAGAGGTCGGCGAGCTCGTCCGTACCGGAGACGGTGAGCCGGGTGTCGAGCTTGCCCTCCCCGAGCTTGCGGGCCGCGTCACCGAGCCGCTGCACGGGGCGCAGGACCGTCGTCGCGGCGGCCTGGGCCAGCAGCGCCGAACCGATCAGCGCCAGGGTGGTGGCGATCCCCAGCGACCAGGCCAGCGAGTTGAGGTCCTGCCGCTCCTGGTCCAGGGACTTGAGCATGTACCCGGTCGGGCCGCCGCCGATGATCCGCGTACCGGCGACGAGGTACGGAGTGCCCGCGATGCTCGTACGCTGCCAGAACAGGTGGTACTCGTGCTCGTTGTCCGAGTTCAGCGGCTGCTTGCGGGCCACCTGCTCCTGCAGCGAGTCCGGTACGTCGTCCCGGGTGAAGGTGTCCAGGTCGGAGAAGCCGACGATCGGCTTGCCGCGCTCGCGCTCGTCCACCAGCAGCACGCTGTAGCCGGGGCCGCCGGAGGCCATCTGCCCGGCGGCCCGCTGGAGGTCGTCCTTGGTGGGCCGCACCGGCAGCGCCGCCGCCGTGTCCTGCATCTGCCGCCGGAAGTCGTCGAGCGCGGTGTCCTGCGTACGGGTCAGCACGGCCTCGCGGTTGAGCCAGTACGCGATCCCCGAGGCGGAGACCGCGGCGGTCAGCGCCACCAGCGCGAACACCACGACGAGCCGCAGCCGCAGACTGGTCCAGCGCAGCCCCGCGCGCAGGGACCGCTTGGTTCTCTCCGTCACTGAGGCGAGTCCAGCCGGTAACCCACGCCCCGCACCGTACGGATCAGGGTCGGCGAGGACGGCACGTCCTCCACCTTGGCGCGCAGCCGCTGCACACAGGCGTCCACCAGGCGTGAGTCGCCCAGGTAGTCGTGCTCCCACACCAGACGCAGCAGCTGCTGGCGGGAGAGGGCCTGGCCGGGCCGGCGGCTCAGCTCCAGCAGGAGACGCAGCTCCGTCGGCGTGAGCTGCAGATCCTCACCGCCCTTGGTCACGGTCATGGCGGAACGGTCGATGACCACGTTGCCGAAGGTCGCCGAGTCGGTCGACTCGCGCTCACCGCGGCGCAGTACCGCCCGGATCCGGGCGTCCAGCACCCGGCCCTGGACGGGTTTGACCACGTAGTCGTCCGCGCCGGACTCCAGTCCCACCACGACGTCGATGTCGTCGCTGCGCGCGGTCAGCAGAATGATCGGCAGCTGGTCGGTGCGCCGGATTCGCCGGCACACCTCGAAACCGTCGATCCCGGGCAGCATCACATCCAGCACGACCAGGTCGGGGCGCTGCTCACGCAGCAGCTCCAGGCCGTCCTCTCCCGTCGCCGCGGTGGCCACACGGTGGCCCTGGCGTGACAACGAGAGTTCGAGGGCCGTGCGGATGGCGTCGTCGTCCTCGATCAGCAGCAGGAAAGGCACGAGCGTCATTCTGGCCCATGGTGGCGCTTCAGTTCGACCTGTGGCCGGTCCCGATGTCCGGGCACGGCCGCGACAGCCCCTGTGACAGGCCTGTGACAGTCGGGGGACAGCGCCATGAAACTGCCCCGGCAAGCTCTTGGGCAGCAGGAAAACGCGGGAAACGAACGGACTTCACCGATCTCCACCGACAGGGGGCGCGAGATGAACGCACTGCACAGCACCAGCTCAAGCGCAGTTGTGACGCGTCTCCACGACGTCGGCCGGTCCACGGAGAAGTCCGGCGCGACGAACGTGACGAACATGCGGGGGTGTGTTCGGAGCGTCGGGCGTCAGCGCCCGGCGGCGACGGCGGAGCAGTTGCGCAAGCCGTACATCACGGTGGTTGACGCGCCCACGGGGGAGAAGCGGGGGGACAACGGGGGAAGCGCGGACGGGGAGGCCACGGGGGACCGCACCGACCGGGCGGGGACCGAGGGCGCCGAAGCGGCGTTCACGGCCTACGTCCAGGAGCGGCGGGCCTCCCTGTACGCAACCGCCTACCACCTGACCGGCGACCGCTTCGAGGCCGAGGACCTGCTGCAGAGCGCCCTCTTCTCGACGTACCGGGCCTGGGACAGGATCAGCGACAAGGCGGCGGTCGGCGGCTATCTGCGCCGCACCATGACGAACCTGCACATCAGCGCCTGGCGCCGGCGCAAGCTGAACGAATACCCGACCGAGGAGCTGCCGGAGACGGTGGGCGACACGGACGCGATGCGCGGCACGGAGCTGCGGGCGGTGCTCTGGCAGGCGCTCGCCCGGCTGCCCGAACTCCAGCGCACGATGCTGGTCCTGCGGTACTACGAGGGCCGCACCGATCCGGAGATCGCGTCGATCCTCGACATCAGTGTCGGCACGGTGAAGTCGAGCATCTGGCGGTCCCTCCGCCGGCTGCGCGAGGACGAGGTCCTCAGCTTCGGACGTGACGAGCAGGAGTCCTTCGGCGAGCTGGTGGCCTGAGGCAGCGGGGGAAACGGGGGAACGGCCACTGCTTCGGGGGAGGCAGGGGCTACGGGGGAGCAGGAAGAACGGGTCCGAGGGGGCCCGGGGGAAACACGGGGGAAACACGGGGGAAACGGTCCGTCGCTTCGGGGGAGGCGCCGGCCACGGGGGAAAAGCAGCGGGGCCGTACGGGCCGGGGGGTCCTGTACGGCCCCGTTCGCCGTGCGCGGGCAGGCTTCGGTCCCACGTGCGGGTGGCGGAAAAGGTGGTTGTTAGTCTGGCGGATCACGTCAAGCGTGGTAGTCCGAGGAAACTCATGGGGGCCAAGTGAGCAGCGAGGCAGGCGAGCGGACAGCGGCGGGCGCGGAGGGCGGAGCGTCGACCTCGATGCAGCTCAACGAGGTCCCCGACGCCCCCTCGCCACCTCCCGTGTACGGCCCCTTCGCCCCGGGGCAGGGCCCTGACGCCTCGACCCAGGTCCCTTACGCCCCCGGGCACGCGCCGCCGTTCGCACCCTCCGCCCCCTCGCTGGCCACCGACCCGGCCCGCAAGAAGGCCGCGGCCGAGGCCATCCGTACGCGCATCAAGCCCCAGACCAAGGCCGCCGGCGAGCACGCGGACGAGGAGACCTCGGCCGCCGTCAAGGGGCTCGGTGCCAAGGACGGCGACGGGTGGGTCACCTCCCGTGCGCTGAAGGACGCGCACAAGACGTGGGGCGGGCAGGTGCGGTCCATGCTGGGCCGGCTCGACGCGGACATCAACAGTCTGAGCGGCGCCCGCCGGAACCTCCTCGGGGCCGACGTGCAGAGCGGACTGGGGTTCCGCCGGGCCTCGCCGTTCGACAACTTCTGACAGGTGCGGAGCGGGAAGAGCCGGCTCAGCGCGTTCATCAGGCATTCCGGACACCTGGAATGCCGGACAACGGGGACAAGGGCATGCCCACCTATCACGAGATCATGACGACGGACCTCTCCGCTCTCACCACGGCCGCGGACAAGTGGACCGGTATGGCAGGCGAGTTCGGCAAGCAGGAGAAGGCGTACGAGAAAGAGGTCCAGGGCATCACGCTGGAGCGGACCTGGATCGGCCAGAGCGCGGACGCCGCCAACGCGCAGTTCCGCGTCATGCTCAACGAGTACCGGGCGGCCCAGACCCAGGCCAAGGCGATCGCCTCGCTGCTGCGGGACGCGCACACCCAGTTCGCGGAGTTCAAGAGCAAGCTCCAGACGGTGAAGGCCGACGCCCTGAAGGCCGACATGCTGATCTCCGACGCCGGCAGGGTCACCTTCGACATGTCGAGCCTGAGCGAGGGTTCCCGGGCCGCCTACCGCCACGACCCGGACTACCAGAAGTCCGTACGCGACGCCGTCGGCTCGTGGCAGCGGGCGATCGACCGGCTGGTCGCGCAGACGTCGGACGCCGACGCCGGTGTCGAGATCGCGCTGAAGGCGGTGGTGAAGGACACCGACGCCACGGACGGCACCAGGGACGGCTTCAACGCCAAGGCGCTCGGCGACGTCGAGGCGTACGAGCTGCGCAACTCCGAGGAGATCGCCGAGCGCCTGCTCGACGGCAAGAAGGTCTCCGACGCCGACCTCGCCGAGCTGGACCGGGCGATGCGGGACCAGGCCGGCGACAAGGTCTTCGCGCAGTCCCTGCTGAACAAGCTCGGCCCCGAGGGCCTGGTCAAGCTGAGCGACGTCATGTCCGACCGGGAGCGGGACGGCGGGTCCTCCGCCGGCCAGTACACCAAGCTCCTCGGCGGACTGGCCAACACGGTCGCGACGGCCACCCAGGTCCCCGGTTCGATGGCGGACGCGGGGCCCGGCTCGGCGAAGTACCAGGCCTGGCTGAACAGCCCGGACGGCGCGTTCTACAAGAAGTTCACCGAAGGCCTCAAGGAGGCCGGGGCCAAGAACTACGACTCGAAGACCAACCCGCTCTACGGCTACCGCCCGTTCGTCGAGATGATGACCCGCGCCGACCAGCCGTTCGACGACCAGTTCCTCAACCAGCTCGGCCACGACATGATCGCCGCCGAGAAGGACAACCGGGCCATCTTCGAACAGTGGGGCGGCAACCACCGCGAGGGCCGGGCGGACGCGCTCGACAGCCTGCTCGGCGTGATGAGCAAGAACCCTGACGCCTCCACCGCCTTCTTCGACCCGAAGATGGAGCACGGCCAGGCGCACCTGGACTACCTGGTGGGCAACGGGGACGATGCGCGGGAGTGGCCGAAGCTGAACACCGTTGCCGGCCCCCGGTTGATCATCGATGACGACCCGTTGAGCCGCCACGGCCTGGGGCTCGCGCTGGAGGCCGGGGCGACGGGAAACGAGCCGGGTGCGCCGCTGGGCAAACCGGGGCCGCACAGCGAGGGGCAGGCCCGGGTCATGCAGGGCATCATCTCCGCGCTGGATCAGGGGACCAAGGGCGACACCGTCCCCGAGGCCCTCAAGGTGCCGCTCGGCCGTGTGCTGAACGACTACACGGCGGACACGCACGCCATCCTGGGCGGGTATGCGCCGGGCAGCCCGAGCGGCCTGAACGACGTCGAAGGATCGGGCGACAGTGCTTCCATCACCAACGGCAAGGCCGGCCTGCTGCGGGTGATGCGTGGCGTGTCGGACGGCGTGGCCGGTGAGGACGAGGAGGGGAATCCCATCCGGGTCTTCGACGCCCTCTACGAGGCGCAGCGCCATTACGCGGTGGAGTACCTGGACACGGGCGATCGCGTTCCGCAGAGCAGTCTGACCGAGAACGTGACCGGCTGGGATGTCAGGTCACGTGATGTGGGGCAGGCCTTCGGCGGCATGAACGCCATTGCCACGGACATGATCCTCGACGTTCGTGACGCCGAGATCGGGAAGATCAACGACCAGGCGCGTTACGGCTACCACGGTCTGGGGGCGGTGGCCAACATGATTCCGCAGGCCGGCGACATCGCGCAGCGGGCCGTGGACGCCGCCATGTACGAGTGGTCCGTCGGCGCCGCGGACGAGGCGGAACTGGTGGCGAAGGGCCAGGTCAGCGAGAAGACGGCGTGGGGCATCACGAGCACGAACGGCCTCATCCAGGACTGGGCCGACACGCGTGGGGCCTCGAAGGACGACAACGCCGTCCGGAACGCCGTGCAAGAAGCGGGACAGAGCTACATCACCGGCCGTGAAGAAGCGTATTCGGCCCTGCGAACCAGGAAGTGAGCCAGTTGAGCACAGCAGGAGCAGCAGGCCGTACGCGTCCGGCGTGGAAGGTCTGGGCGGTCGTGGCCGCCGTGGTCGTGGTGGTCGCGGGGTTGCTGCACGCCTGGCGCAACACC
The DNA here is from genome assembly GCF_040613515.1 of Streptomyces sp. NPDC006261. Taxonomy (NCBI): domain Bacteria; kingdom Bacillati; phylum Actinomycetota; class Actinomycetes; order Kitasatosporales; family Streptomycetaceae; genus Streptomyces; species Streptomyces sp. NPDC006261. The sequence goes on along the minus strand of NZ_JBEXSI010000022.1, from coordinate 96,174 downwards.
AACGTCCTGACGGCGGAACGGCTCTGCGGGGACCTGGTCTCGGCGAAGAAGGTGGACGCTGTTCTTCCGGGGTCCGGGCGTCTGGACGCCGAAGGGGACGGTCTGGACGACGACGACCTGACGGATACGAGGTGCAGGGTCGAGAAGTCGTCCGTCGTCCTCGGTTCCGGCGAGAGCGGGCTCAGTGTCCGGCTCCGGGGAGTACGGGGCCATGACCCACTGGCGTTCGAAAGCGAGCCCTACCCGCCGGGCGCCTCGTACTTCACCGGCGAGGTGACCGGCGGGGTCAATGCGTACAAAGCGTGGGTCATGCTGCCCGAGAAGTGCTGGACCGACCGGCCGGTGGTCGCCGAGTTCAGCATCACCGAACCGGCTGCCGACCGCACCGCCTTCGCCGCCCTGGCCACCGACACCGCACGGACCATCGTGGCCCGGACCCAGTGCGGTGACCTCCCCGAGAAGCGCGGGACGCTCGTGCCTCCCCGCTCCGGTGCCGCCCGCCCGGTCTCCGAAGGACAGGTGTGCGGCCTGGACAGCCTGACCGTGGCGGGCCAGGTGCCGGCGGGGACGAAGGTGCTCGAAGAGGGGCAGCAGGCCCCCGCCGCCCTATGGGCTTGCAAGCTGACTCTGAATGACGAGACGCGTGGCTTTGTCCGTGCGGACGGCTTCATGAAGTACTCCGCCACCCGAGATCCGCTGCTCATCGACGCCATGCGGAAGTTCCCGGGCACGGCCAAGGGCACGGCGCCGGACGGCCGGGAAGCCGAAATCGTCGACAAGGGTGTCGGATTCATCCTGCCCTGCGCGGACGGCGGCTCTCTCTACCTGGCGGTGGAATCGGGGCAGCAGTACCTGGAGGCGAGCAAGCGCCACGAGGACCTTCCGAAGCGGGACGCCTACTTCGCCCCCTTCGCGAAGGCCGCCGCCAAAACCTTCGGCTGCGCGGCCGGCTGAGAGGCCCTACTCCGGCGCCCCCACCGTCGCCCGGCGGCACCGCCCCGCCGCCGCGGCGGCGAAGCGCCCCAACGCCTCGTCCTTGCCGCACGGGTACGCCCCCAGCGCCGTCTGGCGGGCCACGATGCGCCGCTCGGCCCGCATCAGGCGCCAGCCGCGCCGGAGCAGGAACGGGACCGACTTGCGGCCCTCGCGCAGGTCCCGGACCAGGCGGCGGCGGAACGTGGTGGAGGGGCGGCCGCGCAGGCAGAGCGCGTCCGCCAGCAGACCCAGTTCCTGGCAGCGCCCGACGATGTCCGCCGCGAAGATGCCCTCGGCCACGAAGAGCGGCGAGCGGTCGATGTGGAAGGTCTCGTGGTCCGTACGGGAGCTGGTGGCGATGTCGTACACCGGGACGTCCGTACGGCCGGACCGGCACAGCTCGGCGATGGCCGCCACCGCCGCGTCCGCGTCCCAGGACGCGGCGGAGTCCCAGTCGATGTCCGGGGAGCCGGGGACCCGGGGCAGCGTCGGGTCGTCGTGCTCCTTGTAGAAGTCGTCCAGGCGCAGCACCGGGAGGCCGGTGCGGGCGGCCAGGACGGACTTGCCGGAGCCGGAGGGGCCCGCGAGCAGCACGACGCGGGTCGGGATCGATCGGGAACGGGAACTCACAGAACAGAAGTGTGAGGCATTGACCCGCGCAGGGGACCACCCGGGCCTCCTGTTGGTATCCAGCATCACACCTCAACTACTCTGCGCATACGGACGATTACCCGACCAGGTCGATCAGGTGGAAACATGGCACTTCACGCACGTAAGCCCGAACGTCGCGCCCTGCTGCGCGCCGGTCTGACCGTGACCGCGCTGGGAGCGGCCCTGGGGGCCGCTGCGGGCTCCGCCCAGGCGGCCCCTCAGCTGCCTCCGGTCGCCGAGATCCCGGAGCAGGGCACCGCGGCCGTCCAGGCGGTCACCGAGAGCGCCGGGCCCGCGGTGACCAGCGCGCTCGGGACCTCGCTGACCAACAGCATCCGTCCCATCACCGACCTCCAGCTGCACCCGCTGGCCAAGACCGGGGTGGACCCGCTGGACAACGCGGTGGGCACCCAGGTCGCCGACTTCCAGCCGGTGTCGACGGCGATCCTCACCGACCCGCTCACCGGCGGCGGCGCGATCAACGACCTGCCGGTGGTCGGGACGGTGACCCGGCTCGTCACGGGCTGACCCGGACGGCATGACGGACGGGGCCGCCTCCAGCGTGTGGAGGCGGCCCCGTCCGCGTGCTGATCGGCTAGTACGACGAACCCGAAACTCCCAACGCCCCCGTCGGGTGCCAGACCGTCTTGGTCTCCAGGAACGCCGTCAGCCGGTGCGTGCCGGGCGCGGCCAGCCAGTCGGTGGAGGCGTCCGAGCCGTCCGCCTCGGCGGGGAGCGGGCGCAGGACCCGCTTCAGGTTGTCCGCCGCCGCGATCTCCAGCTCCTTGGCCAGCTCGGCGCCGGCTCCGGTGAGGTCGATCGCGTTGACGTCCTGGTGGGCGGCGAGCGGGGCCGCCAGCTCCGCCGTGGCGCCGGACAGGATGTTGACCACGCCGCCGGGGACGTCGGAGGTGGCCAGCACCTCGCCCAGCGAGAGCGCGGGCAGCGGGGCGTCGGCCGAGGCGATGACGACCGCCGTGTTGCCGGTCGCGATCACCGGGGCGATCACCGAGACCAGGCCGAGCAGCGAGGACTTCTGCGGCGCGAGGACCGCGACCACACCGGTCGGCTCGGGGGTGGACAGGTTGAGATACGGGCCCGCGACCGGGTTCGTCCCGCCGGAGATCTGCCCGATCTTGTCGGTCCAGCCCGCGTACCAGACCCAGCGGTCGATCGCCGCGTCGACGACGGCCGCCGCCTTGGACTTGGACAGCCCTTCGGAGGCCGCCACCTCACGGACGAACTGCTCCTTGCGGCCCTCCAGCATCTCGGCGACGCGGTAGAGGACCTGGCCGCGGTTGTACGCGGTCGCGCCCGACCAGCCGCCGAACGCCTTCCGCGCGGCCACGACCGCGTCACGTGCGTCCTTGCGGGAGGACTGCGGCGCGTTGGCGAGCCACTGGCCCTTGGAGTCCGTCACCTCGTACACCCGGCCGCTCTCGGAGCGGGGGAACTTGCCCCCCACGTACAGCTTGTAGGTCTTGAAGACGCCAAGACGCCGCTCGGCGGAGCCGTTGATGGATTCGCGGTCAGACATCGAGGTACGCCTCCAGGCCGTGGCGGCCGCCCTCGCGGCCGTAGCCCGACTCCTTGTAGCCGCCGAAGGGCGCCGTCGGGTCGAACTTGTTGAACGTGTTGGCCCAGACGACGCCCGCGCGGAGCTTGTTCGCCACCGCGAGGATGCGGGAGCCCTTCTCCGTCCAGATGCCGGCGGAGAGGCCGTACTGGCTGTTGTTGGCCTTGGCCACCGCCTCGTCCGGGGTGCGGAACGAGAGCACGGAGAGGACCGGGCCGAAGATCTCGTCACGGGCCACCGTGTGGGCCTGGGTGACGTTGGTGAACAGGGTCGGTGCGAACCAGTAACCCGAGGACGGCAGTTCGCAGGGGGCGCTCCAGCGCTCCGCGCCCTCCGCCTCGCCGGTCTCCACCAGGGTGGTGATGCGGGCGAGCTGCTCGGCGGAGTTGATCGCGCCGATGTCGGTGTTCTTGTCCAGCGGGTCGCCGAGCCGGAGGGTCGAGAGCCTGCGCTTCAGCGCGTCCAGCACCTCGTCCTGGACCGACTCCTGGACCAGCAGCCGGGAGCCCGCGCAGCAGACCTGGCCCTGGTTGAAGAAGATGCCGGTGACGATGCCCTCGACGGCCTGGTCGATGGGGGCGTCGTCGAAGACGATGTTGGCGCCCTTGCCGCCCAGCTCCAGGGTGACCTTCTTGTCCGTGCCCGCGACGGAGCGCGCGATGGCCTTGCCGACGGCGGTCGAACCGGTGAAGGCGACCTTGTCGACGTCCGGGTGCGTGACGAGGGCCTCGCCCGCGTCCCCGTAGCCGGTGAGGATGTTGACGACGCCCTTGGGGAGTCCCGCCTGGCGGCAGACGTCCGCGAAGAACAGCGCGCTCAGCGGGGTCGTCTCGGCGGGCTTCAGCACCACCGTGTTGCCCGTGGCGAGCGCCGGGGCGATCTTCCACGCGAGCATCAGCAGCGGGAAGTTCCACGGGATGACCTGGCCCGCCACACCCAGCGGCCGGGGGTTCGCCCCGTATCCCGCGTGGTCCAGCTTGTCGGCCCAGCCCGCGTAGTAGAAGAAGTGCGCGGCGACCAGCGGGAGGTCCGCGTCGCGTGTCTCCTTGATCGGCTTGCCGTTGTCGAGGGTCTCCAGGACGGCCAGCTCACGGCTGCGCTCCTGGATGATCCGCGCGATCCGGAACAGGTACTTGGCGCGCTCGGAGCCGGGCAGCGCCGACCACTTCTCGAACGCCTTACGTGCCGCCTTCACGGCCCGGTCCACGTCCGCCGCGCCCGCCTGGGCGACCTCGGAGAGGACCTCCTCGGTGCTCGGCGAGACGGTCTTGAAGACTTTGCCGTCGGCGGCCTCGGTGAACTCACCGTCGATGAACAGCCCGTAGGAGGGAGCGATGTCGACGACGGAGCGGGACTCCGGCGCCGGTGCGTACTCGAATGCAGATGCCATGGCGTATCAGTCCACCGTCACGTAATCGGGGCCGGAGTAACGGCCGGTGCTGAGCTTCTGGCGCTGCATCAGCAGGTCGTTGAGCAGGCTGGAGGCGCCGAACCGGAACCAGTGGTTGTCCAGCCAGTCCTCGCCCGCCGTCTCGTTCACCAGCACCAGGAACTTGACCGCGTCCTTGGTCGTGCGGATGCCGCCGGCCGGCTTCACACCGATCTGTACGCCGGTCTGCGCCCGGAAGTCGCGGACGGCCTCCAGCATCAGCAGCGTGTTGGCGGGGGTGGCGTTGGTGGCCACCTTGCCGGTCGAGGTCTTGATGAAGTCCGCGCCCGCCAGCATCCCGAGCCAGGAGGCCCGGCGGATGTTGTCGTACGTGGAGAGCTCACCGGTCTCGAAGATCACCTTGAGGCGGGCGGTGCCGCACTCGGCCTTCACGGCCAGGATCTCCTCGTAGACCTTCATGAACCGGCCGGAGAGGAAGGCCCCCCGGTCGATCACCATGTCGATCTCGTCGGCCCCCGCGGCCACGGCGTCGCGGACGTCCGCGAGCTTGATGTCCAGCGTGGCGCGGCCGGCCGGGAAGGCGGTCGCCACGGACGCCACCTTCACACCGGAACCGGCGAGCGCGGCTGCGGCGGTGGCCGCCATGTCGGGGTAGACGCAGACCGCGGCGGTGCGCGGGGTCGTGCGGTCGGTCGGGTCGGGGTGGACGGCCTTGGCGGCGAGAGCCCGGACCTTGCCCGGGGTGTCCGCGCCTTCCAGCGTCGTCAGGTCGATCATCGAGATGGCGAGATCGATGGCGTACGCCTTGGCCGTCGTCTTGATCGAACGGGTTCCGAGGGAGGCGGCGCGCGCTTCGAGGCCGACGGCGTCGACGCCGGGCAGCCCGAACAGGAAGCGGCGCAGCGCACTGTCGGACGCCGTCGCGTCGGAGAATGCGGGAGCAGTGGTGGGCATGGTCACCAGGGGAGCATATCTACGCGCGTAGCGACCTGTACAGGGGTCCCGCTCAACCGTGCGCACCGCCACACACGCCCTCGGGGCAGATGACTCCCCCGCGGGTCCGTCAGGCAGAATCGGCCCCATGACGAGCCCCACACCCCCCGCAGAGCCGCAGTTCGCCGACCGGACCTACCGCTCGACATCCGCGCTGGTCTGCGGAGTGCTGCTCCTCGCACTGGTCGCCGTGATGGCCGGGGACGCCCTGCTCCGGGGCGAGGGACAGGCACCGTGGCTGGCCCTGGCCGCCCTGCTCACCGCCGTACCGCTGATCGTGGCGTTCACCCTGCGGCCCGTCGTCTTCGTGAACGACGAGCGGATCCGCGTCCGCAACCCGTTCCGGACGATCCAGCTGCCCTGGACCGAGGTCGCCGACGTCCGGGCGGGCTACTCCTCCGAGCTGATCGCCGCCGACGGCACCAAGTACCAGCTCTGGGCGGTGCCCGTCTCGCTGCGCGACCGCAAGCGGGCCTCGCGCGCGGCGGGCCGCGCGCAGCACAAGGACGCCTACGGCCGCTTCTCGCCCGGCGCGGCGGCCGACGCCCACCAGCACAGCGCGCCGCCCGTCGCGGCCGCCGACCAGACGATCATGGAGCTGCGGGGCCTGGCCGAGCGGGCGGGCGATCCGGCGGGCGAGGCCACCACGGGCTCGGTGCGCTGGGCGTACGAGGTGATCGCGCCGGCCGCCGTGGGGGTGGTGCTGTTCGTGGTGCTGGTGGCGATCGGCTGAGAGGCCCGCACGTCCGGTGCGGAAGGGCTGAGAGGCCCGCACGTCCAACGAGGAAGGACCGGCCCCCTGCGCTTGTGCCGGGGTGCCGGTCCTTTCCCGTACGTACGCCTCAGATCCCGGCGGCCGCCGCCAGGTCCCGCTTGATCCCGGCGAGCAGCTCCGCGCCCCGCGCCCGTGCGGTGGGCAGCCCGGAGGCGTCCGCGACCGGGACCACGACCTCCAGGTAGCACTTCAGCTTCGGCTCGGTGCCGCTCGGGCGGACGATCACCCGGGCGCCCTCCAGCTGGTAGCGCAGCCCGTCGGTGGGCGGCAGCTTGTCCGTGCCCCGCGACAGGTCCTCGGCCGAGGTGACCGCGAGGCCGGCCAGGGCGGTCGGCGGCTGCTCCCGGAGCCGGGCCATGGCGTCCGCGATGACTGTCAGGTCCTCCACCCGCACCGACAGCTGGTCGGTGGCGTGCAGGCCGTGGGCGAGGGCCAGGTCGTCCAGCAGGTCCAGCAGCGTACGGCCCTGCTCCTTGAGTACGGAGGCGAGCTCGGCGACGAGCAGGGCGGCGGTGATGCCGTCCTTGTCGCGGACGCCCTCGGGGTCGACGCAGTAGCCGAGAGCCTCCTCGTAGCCGTACCGCAGGCCGTCCACCCGGGCGATCCACTTGAAGCCCGTCAGGGTCTCCTCGTAACCGAGGCCCGCCTTCTCGGCGATCCGGCCGAGCAGTGACGACGACACGATCGACTCCGCGAACACGCCGGAGACGCCCCGCTCGACCAGGTGCGCGGCGAGCAGCGCACCCACCTCGTCGCCGCGCAGCATCCGCCAGCCGCCCTCGGTGGCGGTGTCGGGCACGGCGACGGCGCAGCGGTCCGCGTCCGGGTCGTTGGCGATGATCAGGTCCGGCGCCGCCCGGCGTGCGGTGGCGAAGGCGAGATCCATCGCGCCGGGCTCCTCCGGGTTGGGGAAGGCCACGGTGGGGAACGCGGGATCGGGCTCGGCCTGCTCGGCGACGAGCACCGGCTCGGGGAACCCGGCTCGGGCGAAGGCGGCGGTCAGCACGGAGGTGCCGACGCCGTGCATCGCGGTGTAGACGGTGCGTGCGGTACGGGGGCTGCCGGGGGCCAGGACCGCGTCCGTACGGGCGAGGTAGGCGGCCAGGACCTCCTCGCCGAGGGTCTGCCAGCCGCCCTCGGGGCGAGCCACGCCGTCCAGCGGGCCGACCGCGGCGATGGCGGCCGCGATCTCGCCGTCGGCCGGGGGCACGATCTGCGAGCCGTCGCCGAGGTAGACCTTGTAGCCGTTGTCGCGCGGCGGGTTGTGGCTGGCGGTGACCTCGACGCCGGCGACGGCCCCCAGGTGCCTTATGGCGTAGGCCAGTACGGGGGTGGGCAGCGGGCGGGGGAGCACGGCGGCGCGGAGTCCGGCGCCGGTCATCACGGCCGCGGTGTCGCGCGCGAAGTCGGCGGACTTGTAACGGGCGTCGTACCCGACGACGACGAGCCCGCCCTCCTGGCCCTGGGCCTTCAGGTACGCGGCGAGGCCCGCCGCCGCCCGGATCACCACGGACCGGTTCATCCGCATGGGTCCGGCCCCCAGCTCGCCGCGCAGTCCGGCGGTGCCGAACTGGAGCGTGCCCGCGAAACGGGCGGCGAGCTCCTCGGTGTCGCCCGCCTCGATGAGGGCGCCCAGCTCGTCGCGTGTCTCGGGGTCGGGGTCCTCGGCCAGCCAGGTCCTGGCCTGCGCGATGAGGTCGTGCTGCACGGGGTCCGCCTTTCGGGATGCGGGAGTTTTCGGGGGTGCGGGGGGTACGGGGGCGGGTGCGGGCACCCAGTGGGGTGGGGGTGGGCGCTGCGCGGGCTGTTCCCCTCCCCGCCCCTTCCTGAAACCCGAGCTCCGCCCCGCACCCCGGTCCTCGAACGCCGGAGGGGCCGGAGAAGAAGCCGGACGGGGTGGAGCGGAAAGGAAGCCGGGCGGGCTGGAAAAGGAAGCCCGCACAGGTCCCACGGAGCCGTAGGGCGTGCCAGGCGTCGCGGACCCGGTCAAGATCCGCCGGACACGCCTAGATGCGGTCCAGCACCCTTGCCAGCAGCGCGCCCATCCGCGTCGCCGAGTCGCGGCCCGCCTGGAGGACCTCCTCGTGGTTCAGGGGCTCGCCCGAGAGGCCCGCCGCCAGGTTGGTGACCAGGGAGAGGCCGAGCACCTCGGCGCCCGCCTCGCGGGCCGCGATGGCCTCCAGGACGGTGGACATGCCGACCAGGTCGCCGCCCATGACCCGGACCATGTTGATCTCGGCCGGGGTCTCGTAGTGCGGGCCGGGGAACTGGACGTACACGCCCTCTTCGAGGGTGTCGTCGATCTCCTTGCACAGTGCGCGCAGGCGCGGCGAGTACAGGTCGGTCAGGTCCACGAAGTTGGCGCCCACGATCGGCGAGGTCGCCGTGAGGTTGATGTGGTCGCTGATCAGCACCGGCTGTCCGGGGCGCATACCCTCGCGCAGGCCGCCGCAGCCGTTGGTCAGGACGACGGTCCTGCAGCCCGCCGCCACCGCCGTACGGACTCCGTGGGCGACGGCGGCGACGCCGCGGCCCTCGTAGTAGTGCGTGCGGCCGAGGAAGACCAGCGCACGCTTGTCACCGATCTTGTACGAGCGGATCGTGCCGCCGTGGCCCTCGACCGCGGGCGCCGGGAAGCCGGGGAGCGCGGTGACGGGGAACTCGGCCTCCGGGGCGCCGAGTGCTTCGCCCGCGGGCGCCCAGCCGGAGCCCATGACCAGGGCGACGTCATGGGTCTCGGCGCCGGTCAGCTCGCGCAGGCGGGCGGCGGCCCCGACAGCGGCTGCGTACGGGTCGCCCTGGATGTTGTCCGGAATAACTGATGCGTTCACGCGGAAGAGCGTAACCGCTGAATGCCTACGCGCGTAGATGTACCTGTGCAAAGACTCGCCGGGGGGCTTTGTGGATTCGCACGAAGCGTGGTGGCCGCACCCCGCTCAGCAGGGGCGTTTGCGCAGGCCCATCACATAGTCGTGCGGGGCGCCCGCGGACTCGGCGGCGTCCGCGATCTCGCCCAGGTAGCGCGCCGAGGGCAGGCCGCCCTCGTACCCGTTCAGCACATACATCCAGGCCGGCTCCTCGCCGTCCAGGGTGTGCACGCGGACGCGCATGCGCCGGTAGATGTCGAGGCCGACGCCCTCCCAGCGGTCCATGGAGTCCTCGTCCATCGGCGCCAGGTCGTACAGCGCGACGAAGACCTGGGAGCGCGGCGCCTCCACCACGGTGGCCAGCGCCCCCTCCCAGCCCATCTGCTCCCCGCCGAAGGTCAGCCGCCAGCCGTTCAGCCAGCCGGTGCTGCGCATCGGGGAATGCGGGGCGCGGCGGGTCATGAGCCGCGCGTCGAGGTTGCCGGCGTACGCGGCGTAGAGCGACATGGCACCGAGGGTACGGGAGGGGGGCGCGAGAGTGCCGGTTCCTGTGACGAAGGCCCCGGTCGGGGGAGTACCGGGCGGCGTTCGAAGAGCTGTGCGGGCGGCCCGTTCCCGTACGTCCGGAGTCCCGTCTCCCGTACGGTCGGCGCTCCGTCTCCCGTATGTCCGGAGCCCCGTCTCCCGTATGGAGGGCCCCGGGGCGAATCTGTTTGGCGCGTGCGGGACAATGGAGTACGTACTGCATCCCCCGGGGCGATCCCCCGGACCCCCGGCCGGGGCGGCAGACGGCCGGTGGATCGACACCCACGCGAGGCGGACTTTTCGTGACCCGGATCGTGATCATCGGCGGCGGCCCCGGCGGCTACGAGGCGGCTCTGGTGGGAGCCCAGCTCGGCGCGGAGGTGACCGTCGTCGACTGCGACGGCCTCGGCGGAGCCTCGGTACTCACCGACTGCGTGCCATCGAAGACCCTGATCGCGACGGCCGAGGTGATGACGACCTTCGACTCCTCGTACGAGGAGCTGGGGATCATCGTCGCCGACGACACGCCGCACAAGGAGCACGCCGCCCGGGTGGTCGGCGTGGACCTCGGCAAGGTCAACCGACGGGTGAAGCGCCTTGCGCTCGCCCAGTCCCACGACATCACCGCCTCCGTCACCCGGGCCGGCGCCCGTGTGATGCGCGGCCGCGGCCGCCTCGACGGACTCCAGGCGGCCGACGGCTCCCGCCAGGTCGTCGTCACCGCCGCCGACGGCACCGAGGAGCGGCTGGCCGCCGACGCGGTGCTCATCGCGACCGGTGGTCACCCCCGCGAGATCCCGGACGCGCAGCCGGACGGCGAGCGCATCCTGAACTGGACCCAGGTCTACGACCTCGACGAGCTCCCCGAGGAGCTCATCGTGGTCGGTTCCGGTGTCACCGGTGCCGAGTTCGCCGGGGCCTACCAGGCGCTCGGCTCCCGCGTCACCCTCGTCTCCTCCCGCGACCGGGTGCTGCCGGGCGAGGACCCGGACGCCGCCGCCGTGCTGGAGGACGTGTTCCGGCGCCGCGGCATGAACGTCATGGCCCGCTCCCGCGCCCAGGCCGCCAAGCGCGTCGGCGACCGGGTCGAGGTGACCCTCGCCGACGGCCGGGTCATCACCGGTTCGCACTGCCTGATGGCGGTCGGCGCGATCCCCAACACCGCGGGCATGGGCCTGGAGGAGGCCGGCGTACGGCTGAAGGACTCCGGTCACATCCTGACCGACCGGGTCTCGCGCACCAGCGCCCCCGGCGTCTACGCGGCCGGTGACGTCACCGGGATCTTCGCGCTGGCCTCGGTCGCGGCGATGCAGGGCCGGATCGCGATGTACCACTTCCTCGGCGACGCGGTCGCCCCGCTGAACCTCAAGACGGTCTCCGCCAACGTCTTCACCGACCCGGAGATCGCCACCGTCGGCTACAGCCAGGCCGACGTGGACGGGGGCAGGATCGACGCCCGCGTGGTGAAGCTGCCGCTGCTGCGCAACCCGCGCGCCAAGATGCAGGGCATCCGCGACGGATTCGTCAAGATCTTCTGCCGTCCCGGTACGGGGATCGTGGTCGGCGGCTGCGTCGTCGCGCCGCGCGCCAGCGAACTGATTCATCCGATCTCGCTCGCGGTCGACAACAACCTGACCGTGGAACAGATCGCAAAGGCGTTCACCGTGTACCCGTCCCTGTCCGGATCGATCGCGGAAGTGGCCCGGCAGCTGCACACCCGCAAACTCACGGACGAGGGCTGACAGCAGGTCAGAGGCGGCGTGGACGCCTTACGGGGCCGGGGAATCCCGGCATTTCCCGGCAACCCCCGTCACTCCGGACGGGGATGGCGGCCGCTCCGCGATCACACCCGGACAACAGCGAAATCCCCTATACCACTTGGGGGTCCGCCGGATGTACAACTTCCGTTATTCGGCGCAAACTGCTGAAAACTCACCGGCGGCCAGGTTACTGTCAGTTTCGTGTTCGCTGCAGAACGTCGTCAGTTGATCCTCGAAATGGTGCGTGCCAACGGGGCGGTATCGCTCCGTGAGCTCGCCCGCGTCGTCCAGACCTCCGAAGTGACCGTACGGCGGGACGTGCGGGCACTGGAGGCAGAAGGACTCCTCGACCGCCGGCACGGCGGTGCGGTCTTGCCGGGCGGTTTCACGCGGGAGTCCGGCTTTCCGCAGAAATCCCATCTCTCCACCGCGGAGAAGACGGCCATCGCCGACCTGGCGGCCTCGCTGGTCGGTGAGGGCGAGGCCATCGTGGTCGGCGCCGGTACGACCACGCAGGAGCTGGCCCGCCGGCTCGCGCGGGTCCCCGGCCTGACCGTGGTCACCAACTCGCTGCTGGTCGCCCAGGCGTTGGCCCATGCCAACCGGGTGGAGGTCGTCATGACCGGCGGCACCCTGCGCGGCAGCAACTACGCGCTGGTGGGCAGCGGGGCCGAGCAGTCCCTCCAGGGGCTGCGGGTCTCCCGGGCCTTCCTCTCCGGGAGCGGCCTCACGGCGGAGCGCGGCCTGTCCACCTCCAACATGCTCTCGGCCAGCGTGGACCTGGCCCTCGTGCAGGCCGCCGCGGAGGTGGTCGTCCTGGCGGACCACACGAAGCTGGGCGCCGACACCATGTTCCAGACGGTGCCCACGGAGCTGATCACCCGGCTCGTGACGGACGAACCCCCGCTCCACGACGAGCGCGCGGCCGCGGAGCTCCAGGCCTTGGCGGACCAGGGCGTGGAGGTCACGGTGGCGGGCCCCGAGGCGGACGCGGCGGCGGGCGACGGTCCTCCTGCGGGGCGCCCGCCCCGCCGCGACATGCCGTTGCCGGGGCAGCGGCGGACGACGACGCGGAACGGGGGGCTGGGGCCGCAGCTGCGTAGCGCGTCGTCCCTGTCCGACCAGGCGTCGTCGGGTGAGCGGGCCCGGGTGGCGGACCTGCGGCGGCGGTAGGGCCACGTCGGGGGGCGCTGCGATTCCAGCCTCTCCGACGTCTGAGGAGCGGGTTGTGGGCGGAGCCCCGAAACCTCAGCCCGTCCGGCGCTTGAGGACGGAGCGGAGCCCGGGGCAGCGCCCCGGGCTCGGGAAGGGGCGGGGCGGTGAGGGGCCCTGCGCAGCGGCCCGTCATACTGCGGCCCCACCCAGCGCACCCCTACTTCAGCCCCCGCAACGTCAGCCGCAGCAACCGCCCCGCCAGCTCCGGATCATTCGGCGACTGCTCGGCGGCCAGCGCGATCGCGTTCGTCAGCTGCAGCAGATCGTCGATCGAGACATCCGCCCGCACCGACCCGCTCTCCTGAGCCCGACGCAACAGCCCCGCCCCCGCCTCCCGCAACGGCAGATGGCACGGGGCGAGCGCCGAAGTCACGTCCTGCGAGGCCGACATGAGCGCGCGGGCCAGCCCGCGGTACTCACCCGCATGAGCGACGATCGCACCCAGCCAGTCCACCAGCGCCCGGCACGGAGCCTCGGCGCCCGCGAGCTCCCGGGAGCGGTCCAGGAGTGAGCGCAGGGCATCCTGGAAGACCGCGTTCAGCAGGGCGTGCCGGTGGGGGAAGTGCCGGTAGAGGGTGCCGATACCCACGCCCGCCTGCCGCGCGATGTCCTCCAGCGAGGCATCCGTGCCGTGCTCGGCGAAGGCCGTACGAGCCACGCCGACCAGCCGTTCGTGGTTCCGGCGGGCGTCCGCGCGCATCGGCCGCTCCGACGGCCGTCCCGTGTCCGTCTCCATCGAGATCGGCCCTGCCATGGCTCCCGCCCTCCCTGGGTCCTATGGGGCCTGTCGGGATCCAGGATGCCACTCCACGCGGAGGGGCCCGGCCCGCGTCCTGACGACGCGAACCGGGCCCCTCCGTACGAGCTGGGCCGTCAGTCCTTGATCTCGCAGATCAGGGCGCCGGAGGAGACGGAACCCCCGACCTCCGCCGTGAGTCCCTTGACCGTGCCGGAGCGGTGCGCGTTCAGCGGCTGCTCCATCTTCATGGCCTCCAGGACGACGACGAGGTCGCCCTCCTTGACCTCCTGGCCCTCCTCGACCGCGACCTTGACGATCGTGCCCTGCATGGGCGAGGCGAGGGAGTCGCCGGAGGCGGCGGAGCCGGCCTTCTTCGCCGCGCGCCGCTTCGGCTTCGCACCGGCGGCGAGACCCGTGCGGGCCAGCGACATGCCGAGCGAGGAGGGCAGCGAGACCTCCAGGCGCTTGCCGCCCACCTCGACGACCACGGTCTCGCGACCGGCCTCGTCCTCCGCGTCCGCGTCGGCGGGCGCGGCGAACGGCTTGATCTCGTTGACGAACTCCGTCTCGATCCAGCGGGTGTGGATGGTGAACGGGTCCGCGGTGAAGGCGGGGTCGGCGACGACGGCGCGGTGGAAGGGGATGGCGGTGGCCATGCCCTCGACCTGGAACTCGGCCAGCGCACGCGCGGCGCGCTGGAGGGCCTGCTCGCGGGTGGCGCCGGTGACGATGAGCTTGGCGAGGAGCGAGTCCCAGGCCGGGCCGATCACCGATCCGGACTCCACGCCGGCGTCCAGGCGGACGCCGGGGCCGGTCGGCGGGGCGAACGTCGTCACCGTGCCGGGAGCCGGGAGGAACCCGCGGCCCGGGTCCTCGCCGTTGATGCGGAACTCGAAGGAGTGCCCGCGCACGGACGGGTCGCCGTAGCCGAGCTCCTCGCCGTCGGCGATGCGGAACATCTCGCGTACGAGGTCGATGCCGGTGACCTCTTCGGTGACGGGGTGCTCGACCTGGAGGCGGGTGTTGACCTCCAGGAACGAGATCGTCCCGTCGGCCCCGACGAGGAACTCCACCGTGCCCGCGCCGACGTATCCGGCTTCCTTGAGGATCGCCTTGGACGCGGCGTACAGCTCCGCGTTCTGCGCCGCGGACAGGAAGGGGGCCGGAGCCTCCTCCACCAGCTTCTGGTGGCGGCGCTGGAGCGAGCAGTCACGGGTCGAGACGACCACCACGTTGCCGTGCTGGTCGGCCAGGCACTGGGTCTCCACGTGGCGCGGCTTGTCGAGGTAGCGCTCCACGAAGCACTCGCCCCGGCCGAACGCGGCGACGGCCTCGCGGACGGCGGAGTCGTACAGCTCCGGGATCTCCTCCAGCGTGCGGGCCACCTTCAGCCCGCGCCCACCGCCACCGAAGGCGGCCTTGATCGCGATCGGGAGCCCGTTGGCCTCGGCGAACGCCACCACCTCGTCCGAGCCGCCCACCGGGTCCGGCGTACCGGCCACCAGCGGCGCACCCGCACGCTGCGCGATGTGGCGGGCCGCGACCTTGTCACCCAGATCCCGGATGGCCTGCGGCGGCGGGCCGATCCAGGTGAGCCCGGCGTCCAGGACGGCCTGGGCGAACTCGGCGTTCTCCGACAGGAACCCGTAGCCGGGGTGGATGGCGTCCGCGCCGGAGTCCGCGGCTGCCTGCAGCACCTTGGCCATGTCCAGATAGCTGGCGGCCGGGGTGTCGCCGCCCAACGCGAACGCCTCGTCGGCGGCCCGGACATGCAACGCGTCCCGGTCCGGATCGGCGTAGACCGCGACACTCGCGATCCCCGCGTCCCGGCACGCCCGAGCAACGCGGACAGCGATTTCGCCACGGTTGGCGATGAGCACCTTGCGCACGATGACTCCCTCCTGGAAACAAGCTGAGTTTAGGGACTACCGACACGGCACTACGACCCGTCCCCAATGGTGAGCTTGCCCACACGGAGTGTGACTCGAGGCTTGCCCTAGTAGTGAAGTCTCTTGTGGCACCACGGTACGCCGGGTTCTACAACCGCACAGTAACTACCCGGTGTGGTGCAGGTCTCTGTCCTGAAGGTCAACGCCTCACGGCGTTTCTTTGTGGACTCCCTACGAACGGCCCAGGGATTCTTTGCGTGGCGTGCGGGGTGGTCGACCCCCTTGTCCGGAGGAATACCGGTGAGTAAGGTCCGCGACACGCACGTACTGCAGGTAACGGGCTGCGGGTGACAGGGCAGGTAACAGGGGAGGCGCCGTGCTGCGCAGACCGGTGGCGATCGTGACCGCGCTCGTGCTGTTCGGGGAGGCGGTGGGCGTCCTCGCCGTCAACGCCGTCCTCGCCACGGTCGCCGAGAACCAGAACATGTCACTGGCGGGCATGGACCCGAAGGCCATGTCCACCGGCACCTGGGTGATGGGCGGCGCCTCGGCCGTGCTGCTGATCGGGTGCGGGCTGGTCGCCCTGCTCGCCGGGGTCCGGGACCGCTCGTCGGGGCGGTTCGGGCGGATCGCGCTGATCGGCTGCGCGGTGGTGCACGGAGTGCTCGGGGCGGTGACCGTGGGGCTCGTGGGCTGGGCCGCGTTCGCCTTCATGATGGTGGTGCTGGCCCTGCTGGTGTTCACCCTGCTCTCGTACGGTCCCGAGCCCCGTACCGAGGACCGGGCGGGCGGCGAGGCGGCCCCGGCGGCGGTATGAGCCGGGGCCCGGAAAATCGGCTCAGACCCACAACTCCGTCACGGAGATGCCCAGTTCGCCCAGCAGGCGGCGCAGCAGCGGCAGCGAGAGGCCGATCACGTTGCCGTGGTCGCCCTCGATGGAGTCGACGAACGGCGCCGACCGGCCGTCCAGCGTGAAGGCCCCGGCGACGTGCAGCGGCTCGCCCGACGCGACGTATGCGGCGACCTCGGCGTCGCTCGGCTCGCCGAACCGTACGACAGTGGACGCCGTCGCCGAGGCGTGACCGCCCGAGGCGGTGTCGATCACGCTGTGGCCGGTCCGCAGGATGCCGGAGCGGCCGCGCATCGCCTTCCAGCGGGCGGTGGCCTCCTCGGCGTCCGCCGGCTTGCCGAGCGCCTCGCCGTCCAGCTCCAGCACCGAGTCGCAGCCGATGACCAGGGCCCCCGCCGCCTCGGGGCGCTCCGCGACGGCCGCCGCCTTGGCCCGGGCCAGCACCAGGGCCAGCTCGGCGGGGGTCGGCGCATTCAGAGCGTCCTCGTCCACCCCGCTGACGATCACCTCGGGGGCGAATCCCGCCTGGCGCAGCAGGCCGAGGCGGGCGGGGGAGGCGGAGGCGAGCACGAGACGGCGCTGATCAGTCATACCGGCCATCGTAGAAGGGCCCGGAGCCGGACCCGTACCCGCTCGAGAGCCCCGTACCGAAGGAGCTCAGCGGGTGCCGGGCACGGACAGGCTCAGCGGGTGCCGAGCACGAACATCGCGACCACCATCGCCAGCGCGAGCACGAAACCCGCGCGACGCAGCATGTCCTGGGCGTCGCGCAGTTCCTTCGGCGGCTTGTTCTCGGGGTCGGACCACAGCATGCTTCCGATCCTGCCCGCGTCGGGCGCCGATGCGCCTGAGTACGGGTACTCAAGCGTGCCGGCGCCCCGCGGACACCTCAGGTCGGCCAGTACGTCCGGGCCCAGGCCCGCGGGCCCGGCTGCGGGCGCCCCGTACGGGCGATGCGGCCCGGGTCGGACCACTGCTCGTGCGGGACGGGCGCGCCGGACGGCACGGCGGCGCTCGCCGCGGCGCGGGCCTGGACCACCGCCAGGGCGGCGGCCAGCTCCTCGGGGGTCGGGTTGCCCCGTACGACCCTGATCATGGGCAGACCTCTCTGTGGCAGGGCGGGCGGCTACAGCGGGATGTTGCCGTGCTTCTTCGGGGGAAGCGATTCCCGCTTCGTACGCAGCTGACGCAGCCCCTTCACGATGTGGGCCCGCGTCTCGGACGGCATGATCACCGCGTCGACGTAGCCGCGCTCGGCCGCCACGTACGGGTTGAGCAGCGCGTCCTCGTACGCCGTCATCAGCTCGGCCCGCGTCGCGTCCGGGTCCTCGGCGGCGGCGATGGTGCGGCGGTGCAGGATGTTCACCGCGCCCTGGGCGCCCATGACGGCGATCTGTGCGGTCGGCCAGGCCACGTTCAGGTCGGCGCCCAGGTGCTTGGAGCCCATCACGTCGTACGCGCCGCCGAACGCCTTGCGGGTGATGACGGTGATCAGCGGGACCGTCGCCTCCGCGTACGCGTAGATCAGCTTCGCGCCGCGGCGGATGATGCCGCCGTACTCCTGGTCCACGCCCGGCAGGAAGCCCGGCACGTCCACGAAGGTGATGACGGGCACGTTGAACGCGTCGCAGGTGCGGACGAAGCGCGCCGCCTTCTCGCTCGCGTCGATGTCCAGGCAGCCTGCGAACTGCATCGGCTGGTTGGCGACGATCCCGACCGGGTGGCCCTCCACCCGCCCGAAGCCGGTGATGATGTTCGGCGCGAACAGGGCCTGGGTCTCCAGGAATTCGGCGTCGTCCAGCACGTGCTCGATCGCCGTGTGCATGTCGTACGGCTGGTTCGCCGAGTCCGGGATGAGGGTGTCCAGCTCCCGGTCCTCGTCCGTGGTGGCGAGGTCCGCCTCCTCCGGGAAGGCCGGGGCCTCGGAGAGGTTGTTCGAAGGGAGGTAGGAGAGAAGGGACTTGACGTACTCGATGGCGTCCTTCTCGTCGCCCGCCATGTGGTGCGCCACCCCGGAGGTGGTGTTGTGCGTACGGGCGCCGCCCAGCTCCTCGAAGCCGACGTCCTCGCCGGTGACCGTCTTGATGACGTCGGGGCCGGTGATGAACATGTGCGAGGTCTGGTCGACCATCACCGTGAAGTCGGTGATCGCCGGGGAGTAGACCGCACCGCCCGCGCACGGGCCGACGATCAGCGAGATCTGCGGGATCACCCCGGAGGCGTGCACGTTGCGGCGGAAGATCTCGGCGAACAGGCCGAGGGCCGCCACGCCCTCCTGGATGCGCGCGCCGCCGCCGTCGTTGATGCCGATGACCGGACAGCCGGTCTTCAGCGCGAAGTCCATGACCTTGACGATCTTCTCGCCGTAGACCTCGCCGAGCGAGCCGCCGAAGATGGTGAAGTCCTGCGAGTAGACGCAGACGGGGCGGCCGTCGACCGTGCCGTACCCGGTGACGACACCGTCGCCGTACGGGCGGTTCTTCTCGATGCCGAAGTTGGTGGAGCGGTGCCGGGCGAACTCGTCGAGCTCCACGAAGGAACCCTCGTCCAGCAGGAGATCGACCCGTTCACGGGCCGTCAGCTTGCCCTTGGCGTGCTGCTTCTCGACCGCGCGGGCCGAACCCGCGTGCGTCGCCTCCTCGATACGGCGGCTCAGGTCCGCGAGCTTGCCCGCGGTGGTGTGGATGTCGCTCTGCGGCTCGGACATCGGGGGGCGGCTCCCTGCCTGGTCACGGGGACGACGACCGGTGGTGGTCACGGGGGGACGACCGGTCGCCTGTCCGACTCTGCGGCTACTGGCTCGTAACTCTGGTTACGCGACTCTCGTACGTAACTCTCCGGCTACTGACTCGTAGGGTATCGGCGCGCCTCCGGAAAGGCAGTGCGTCCTTTGCCACACCTAGGGTGGCTTGCATGACACCACCGGATGCGCCACACAACCGCTGGTCGGACCTGGACCGACCGCCCCTGAACGTGACCGCGCTGCGCCGCGGGCTGCTGCGGCCCGAGTCGCTCTGGAGCGAGCTGGAGGTCGTGGAGACCACCGGGTCGACCAACTCCGACCTCGCGGAGCGGGCCCGCTCCGAGGGCCTGGCCGAGGGCACGGTCCTGGTCGCCGAGGAGCAGACCGCCGGGCGCGGCCGGCTGGAGCGGAGCTGGACCGCGCCGCCCCGTTCCGGGCTGTTCTTCTCGGTATACCTGGAGCCCGGCGACGGCGTCCCCGTGGAACGGTGGGGGTGGGTGCCGCTGCTCGCCGGGGTGGCCGCCGCGACGGGCCTCGCCAAGTCGGCGGGCGTCGACACGGCACTCAAGTGGCCCAACGACCTGCTGGTCACGGTGGAGGGGGAGGAGCGCAAGGCGGGCGGCATCCTCGGGGAGTTCGCCGGGGACGGCATCGTCGTGGGGCTCGGCGTCAACGTCTCGCTGCGCGCGGACGAGCTTCCCGCCCCCGCCGCCGGTTCGCTGGCGCTCGCCGGGGCGGTCTCCACCGACCGGGAGACGCTGCTGCGGGCCGTCCTGCGCTCGCTGGAGCACTGGTACGGGAAGTGGAAGGGCACGGGCGGCGACGCCGCCGCGAGCGGGCTCCAGGCGGCGTACGCGGCGGGGTGCGCGACCCTGGACCGGACGGTACGGGCCGAGCTGCCGGGCGGGAACTCCCTGGTCGGGCAGGCCGTGGCGATCGACGGCGACGGGCGTCTGGTGCTCTCCACCGCCGAGGGGCTCCAGCAGCCGGTGTCGGCCGGGGACATCGTGCACCTGCGGGGCGCGGCGGGCGGGCTGACCTGAGCATCCGGGCAGGGAAGGCGGCTGACCTGAGGATCCGGGCAGGGGAAGCGGCTGACCTGAGGATCCGGGCAAGGGAAGCGGCTGACCTGAGGATCCGGGCAGGGGAAGCGGCGGAAAGCCCGTCGGCGTACGTCGGATCCACCCGATGGCCCTACCGGTGGATACGGCGTAACCGGTGGATGTCACGCGCGACGCACCCGTGTCGGGCAACCAAGGACGTGAGCTAGGGCACACCTGCCGTATTGTTGAGGCGATCCAGCGACAGATCACTGTTGAGGCGATCAGCGACAGATCGGCAGGCAGTGCGCAGGGAACGGGCAGGAGGCGGCTGGTGACCGTCGGCGACACGACGTCCGGCGCGGGCGAGGAGCCCCCGTCGGACTCCTCGGTCCATGCCACCCCGCATCACGAGGTCGACCACACGGCCGAACCGACGGACGACCCCCTCGCGATCCGCCTCGAAGCGCTGATCCTCGGGGCCGACCGCCGCTACACCCCCTTCCAGGCCGCCCGCACCGCCGGGGTCTCCATGGACCTGGCCTCCCGCTTCTGGCGGGCCATGGGCTTCGCCGACATCGGCCAGGCCAAGGCGCTCACCGAGGCCGACGTGCTGGCCCTGCGCCGGCTCGCCGGTCTGGTGGAGGCGGGGCTGCTCAGCGAGCCGATGGCGATCCAGGTGGCCCGCTCGACCGGGCAGACCACCGCGCGGCTGGCGGAGTGGCAGATCGACTCGTTCCTGGAGGGGCTCACCGAGCCGCCCGAGCCGGGGATGACCCGGACCGAGGTCACGTATCCGCTGGTCGAGCTGTTGCTGCCGGAGCTCCAGGAGTTCCTCGTCTACGTGTGGCGGCGACAGCTGGCCGCCGCGACCGGGCGGGTCGTGCAGGCGGCGGACGACGACGAGATGGTCGACCGGCGCCTCGCCGTCGGCTTCGCGGACCTCGTCGGCTTCACCCGGCTGACCCGGCGCCTGGAGGAGGAGGAGCTCGGCGAGCTGGTCGAGTCCTTCGAGACGACCGCCGCCGACCTGGTCGCCGCGCACGGCGGACGGCTCATCAAGACCCTCGGCGACGAGGTGCTCTTCGCCGCCGACGACGCGGGCACCGCCGCCGAGATAGCCCTCCGGCTGATCGAGGCGATGTCCCAGGACGAGACGATGCCCGCCCTGCGCGTCGGCATCGCCTTCGGCACGGTCACCACGCGCATGGGCGATGTCTTCGGCACCACGGTGAACCTCGCCAGCCGGCTCACCTCGATAGCTCCGAAGGACGCCGTCCTGGTGGACGGGGCGTTCGCCAAGGAGCTGGTCCGGCACGGGGACGCCCCGGAGTCGGAGGCCCAGGCCGCCGAGGAGGTCTCGGCCGCCGCCGAGCGGGCGCGGCTGGCTGAGAAGGAGGGCCGCGAGGCGGTCGACGAGCCGCCGCTGCCCACGTACCGCTTCGGGCTCCAGCCGATGTGGCAGCGGCCGGTGCGCGGGCTGGGTGTCGTGGAGCCGTGGCTGCTGGCGCGGCGGGGGAAGACGGGGTCCTGAGCCGCGCCCTGACGGGCCGGGCGCGGTCCTGAGACGCACCTTCACGTGTTCGGGCCCGGCTCGGCCTGTCGGTCCCCCGTACGTGCTGTCTAGGATCCCTGTCGACAACGCCCGTTAACCGGCGTTCACCGGCAGTCGACCGACAGGGGTGCAGTCATGACCGTCACGTCCGAGCAGCGGTTCGGGGAGTTCGTCGCCGTACGGCGTCACGTGGGCCAGGAGCATGTGGCCGAGCTGGTCCTCGACCGGCCGAAGGCCATGAACGCCGTCTCCACCGACATGGCCCGCTCCATCGCCGCCGCCTGCGAGGCGCTCGGCGCCGACCGGGCCGTCCGCGTCACCGTCCTCACCTCCAGCCACGAGCGGGCCTTCTGCGTGGGCGCCGACCTCAAGGAGCGGAACTCCTTCACCGACGCCGAGCTGGTACGCCAGCGGCCTACCGCCCGGGCCGCCTACACCGGCGTCCTGGAGCTGCCGATGCCGACGATCGCCGCCGTGCACGGCTTCGCCCTCGGCGGCGGCTTCGAGCTGGCCCTCGCCTGCGATGTGATCGTCGCCGACGCCACCGCCGTGGTCGGGCTGCCCGAGGTGTCCGTGGGCGTCATCCCCGGCGGCGGCGGTACGCAGCTGCTGCCGCGCCGGGTGGGAGCGGCCCGCGCCGCCGAGCTGGTGTTCACAGCGCGCCGGGTGGAGGCGGCCGAGGCGCGTGAGCTGGGCCTGGTGGACGAGCTGGTGGCGGCGGGCCGGGACCGGGAGGAGGCCCTCGCGCTGGGCGCCCGGATGGCCGCCAACTCGCCGGTCGGGCTGCGGGCGGCCAAGAAGGCGCTGCGGCTGGGGCACGGGCTTGACCTGCGGGCGGGCCTGGAGGTGGAGGACGCCGCCTGGCGGGCGGTGGCCTTCTCCGGGGACCGCGCGGAGGGTGTGGCCGCCTTCAACGAGAAGCGGGCCCCGCAGTGGCCGGGTGAGTGATGCGTCCGTCCCGGATGCCCGCTGCGTGACGCCGGAAATTAGTTGCGCATCAAACTGATCAAAAGGGAACAAATCTACATAAGCTGGATAAATGGGTGAAGACGATGCTCGGCTGCGGGCCGTGGTTTCGCTGGCGCAGACGATGGCCGCGGCCTACACGCCGCGCGAGTCGTGGCGGGCGGCCGCGCTGGGGGCCTGCGAGGCGCTGGGCGGCAGCTTCGCCGCGCTCTCCGTGTGGGAGCGGGACCGGGGAAGGCTGCGGGTCCTGGTCAACGCGGGGCAGCGGGCCGAGGGGGAGGAGGAGTTCCCCGAGGAGGAGGCCTACCCGGTCCACGAGTTCCCGGAGATCACCGAGTTCCTGCACGAACGCTGGGCCGGCGGCGGCGAGCCCGACGCCTGGGTGGAGACCGCCGACGGCCTGCCCGGGGCGGGCGGACCGGCGCGCGGCGCCCGCCCGTACTGCCACCAGCGGGTGGCGGCGCTGCGGCGGCGCGGCCGGGGCTGCTGCGTGGTCGCGCCGATCGTGCTGCACGGGCGGGCCTGGGGTGAGCTGTACGTGGCACGCCCCGCCGGGAAGCCGGTGTTCGACCGGGACGACGCTAACTTCGCGACCGTGCTCGCCGCCGTCGTGGCCTCCGGCATCGCCCAGACCGAGCGCCTGGAGGAGGTCCGCAAGCTGGCCTTCACCGACCCGCTGACCGGCCTCGCCAACCGCCGGGCCGTCGATATCCGGCTCGACGAGGCGGTCGAGGCGCACCGCACCGCCGGGGTCGTCGTCAGCCTCGTCGTCTGCGATCTCAACGGCCTGAAAGCGGTGAACGACACCCACGGGCACGCGGTCGGCGACCGCCTGCTGGAACGTTTCGGCTCGGTACTCTCCCTCTGCGGGGCGATGCTCCCGGACGCGCTGGCCGCCCGGCTCGGCGGCGACGAGTTCTGCCTGGTGGCCGACGGCCCCGAGGCGGACGACGTGGTCGGGGTGGCCACCGAGCTCTGCGACCGGGCGGCGGTGATCGAACTCGGCAACGGGGTCGCCTGCGGGGTCGCGTCGACCGGTGACCCGATCGGCCCGGTGCGCTCGGCCCGCCGGCTGTTCCGGCTGGCGGACGCCGCCCAGTACCGGGCCAAGGCCGCCCGCTCGCTGCGGCCGGTGGTGGCCGGGCGGGACGGCGAGGTCATCCGGCTCGCCGACTCGCCGCCGAAGTCGGCGCACGACCGCCGCAGGCTGCGCGGCAACCGGCCGTGAAAGCGCGAGGGGAGCTGTAAGGGGCCCAGCGCTCAACCACTAGTGACATAGCGGGTTTCAATCCGTACGCTGCTGAATATGGATATGCACACTGTCGTGGTGGGGACGACCGGAACCACCGCCGAGGACGTCGTCGCCGTGGCCCGCCACGGCGCCCGGGTCGAGCTCTCCGCCGCCGCCGTGGACGCGCTGGCCGCCTCCCGCCTCATCGTGGACGCGCTCGCAGCGAAGCCCGAGCCGGTCTATGGCGTCTCCACCGGCTTCGGCGCCCTGGCCAGCCGTCACATCAGCCCGGAGCTGCGCGCCCAGCTCCAGCGCAACATCGTCCGCTCACACGCGGCGGGCATGGGCCCCCGGGTGGAGCGCGAGGTCGTGCGCGCGCTGATGTTCCTCCGGCTCAAGACGGTCGCCTCCGGCCACACCGGCGTACGCCCCGAGGTCGCGCAGACCATGGCGGACGTGCTCAACGCGGGCATCACGCCCGTCGTCCACGAGTACGGTTCACTCGGCTGCTCCGGCGACCTCGCCCCCCTCTCCCACTGCGCGCTCACCCTGATGGGCGAGGGCGACGCGGAGGGTCCCGACGGCACGGTCCGCCCGGCGGGCGAGCTGCTCGCCGCGCACGGGATCACCCCGGTCGAGCTGCGCGAGAAGGAGGGCCTGGCCCTCCTCAACGGCACCGACGGCATGCTCGGCATGCTGGTCATGGCCCTCGCCGACCTGCGCAACCTCTACACCTCCGCCGACATCACCGCCGCCCTCTCGCTGGAGGCGCTGCTCGGCACGGACAAGGTCCTCGCCCCCGAGCTGCACGCCATCCGCCCGCACCCCGGCCAGGGCGTCAGCGCGGACAACATGCTGCGGGTGCTGGCCGGCTCGGGCCTGACCGGCCACCACCAGGACGACGCGCCCCGGGTCCAGGACGCCTACTCCGTGCGCTGCGCCCCCCAGGTCAACGGCGCGGGCCGCGACACGCTCGACTACGCGGCCGTGGTCGCCGGGCGCGAACTGGCCTCGTCGGTCGACAACCCGGTGATCCTCCCCGACGGGCGGGTGGAGTCCAACGGCAACTTCCACGGAGCGCCCGTCGCGTACGTCCTGGACTTCCTCGCCATCGTCGCCGCCGACCTCGGCTCGATCTGCGAGCGCCGCACCGACCGGCTGCTCGACAAGAACCGCTCGCACGGCCTGCCGCCGTTCCTCGCGGACGACGCCGGGGTCGATTCGGGCCTCATGATCGCCCAGTACACCCAGGCCGCCCTGGTCAGTGAGATGAAGCGGCTCGCCGTCCCCGCCTCCGCCGACTCCATCCCGTCCTCCGCGATGCAGGAGGACCACGTCTCCATGGGCTGGTCGGCCGCGCGCAAGCTCCGTACCGCTGTGGACAACCTGGCCAGGATCGTCGCCGTCGAGCTGTACGCGGCGACCCGCGCCGTGGAGATCCGGGCCGCCGGCGGCCTCACCCCGGCCCCCGCCTCGCAGGCCGCCGTGGCCGCGCTGCGGGCGGCCGGTGCACAGGGCCCGGGCCCGGACCGCTTCCTCGCGCCGGACCTGGCCGCCGCCGACACGTTCGTACGGGAGGGGCGTCTGGTCGCTGCCGTGGAGCCGGTCACGGGGCCGCTGGCCTGAGGCCGGCCCCGTACGCACACGAAGGGCTGCCGCACCGGGGGGTGTGGCAGCCCTTTACGCGTGTACGGGCTCAGACCGCCGGGCGTGCTGCGGTCCCGGAACGGCGCACCGAGTAGGTCACGAAGCCGGCACCGAGGCCCAGCAGCGCCGTGCCGCCGATCAGATACGGGGTGGTGTCCACCCCCGGCCCGGTCTCGGCGAGTTGCGGCGCGGTGGCGGCAAGGTCTTCGGCGGCCGGCTGCGCACCCCGGCCGGACGCGGCGGCCACGCCGCTCTGCGAGGTGGTTTCGACGGTCGCGTTGGCCGACGGGACGAACCAGAGAGCGGCCAGCAGCGTTCCCGCGGCGGTGGCGGTCAGGAGTGTGCGACGAGTGACGGACACAGTTTCGATCCCCTTGCGACAACCATGAGTTAGCCCCGTGGGCCGATGCTAAGCAAAGCAGCGGGTCGGAGGAAAGTCGTGGCGGCGATGAGTCATACGCTCCGGAGTATGAGCACAGAAGAGACATCCAGGTTTGTTCGCGTCCGGGTGGAAATGGTGCTGGAGGTCACCGACCTCGACGCCCTCACCGGCACCGCCCTCGAATCCATCGCCGCCGAGTACGGGGAGCCGGTCTCGGGCATCACCGAGAGCGACACCGCCGAGGAGCGCATGCATGCCGAGGCCACCGTCCGGGCGGACGGAGCGGAGGCCCTCGCCTCGCTGATCGACCCGTTCGACCTGGTCAGCGAGGTGCCCGGGGTCGAGCTCGCGCAGGCGTCCTGGAGCAGCGAGAGCGTCGACCACGACCCCGACGCGGAGGGCTGGGACGACGACGAGGACGACGAGGACGGCCCGTTCGTGGCCGGGATCGAGGACGACGAGGAGGGGTCCGGCGACGCGGTCGCGCACAATGGGAGGAATGACGGCGAGGACGGTGACCTCGCGCAGCGGGCCTGACGTGTGAGAACACCGGCCCCGGCCCCGCTTCACCGCGGACCGGGGCCGCGCTGTGCGGCAGTTCCGTATCCCGGCTCGACAGCGGGAACCACCGCTGCCGCAGCCGCGTCGATGAGTGGTGTTCCCCACATCCCTGGCGGATGTGGAACGGAGTGCCCGTTCCGGGTGTTCTTGGAACATTGACGGGGAATCGCCGCCTGGCGGCCCCGTTCGGGGATTTTGGGGAATCGGCAACGATGGAGAAGCGTGTGATGACGGACAGCAAGCGGCGCAGGGGCCTCGCGGCCGTGTCCGCACTGCTCGGCGGCGTGCTGGTGCTTTCGGCCTGTAGCGACGACGGCGACAAGAAGGCGGGCGCCGGAAGTTCGGAGTCGTCGCAGGCGCAGGAGGTGGACAAGGCCGCGGCCGAGGACGCGTCCGAGGCACAGATAGCCATCAAGCCGGAGAACGGCGCCACCAACGCCAGCATCAACAACGCCGCCCAGGTCTCCGTCGAGAAGGGCAAGCTGACCGAGGTCGTCATGACCACGGCGGACGGCAAGACGGTCGAGGGCACGCTGGCTGCCGACGGTTCCAGCTGGAAGCCGACGGGGCAGCTGGAGCGCTCCACCACGTACAAGATCGACGCCACGGCGGAGGACGCGAAGGGCCGCAAGGCCCACGAGAACAGCTCCTTCACCACCGTCTCGCCCGACAACAGCTTCATCGGGAACTTCACCCCCGAGGACGGCTCCACCGTCGGCGTCGGGATGCCCGTCTCGATCAACTTCAACAAGCCGATCACGGACAAGAAGGCCGTCCAGGACGGCATCACCGTGACCTCCAGCAGCGGCCAGGAGGTCGTCGGCCACTGGTTCAACGCCCAGCGCCTGGACCTGCGCCCCGAGAAGTACTGGCAGGGTGGCTCCACCGTCACCCTGAAGCTGGAGCTGGACGGCGTCGAGGGCGCGGACGGCGTCGTCGGCGTGCAGCAGAAGACCGTGACGTTCAAGGTCGGCCGCAACCAGGTCTCGACCGTCGACGCGAAGACCAAGATGATGACGGTCACCCGCGACGGCAAGACGATCAAGACCATCCCGATCTCCGCGGGCGCGCCCGAGAACCCCACGTACAACGGCGAGATGGTGATCTCCGAGAAGCACAAGGAGACCCGGATGAACGGCGCCACCGTCGGCTTCACCGATGACGACGGCAAGGGCGAGTACGACATCAAGGACGTGCCGCACGCGATGCGCCTGTCCACCTCGGGCACCTTCATCCACGGCAACTACTGGGGCAAGGGCATCTTCGGCACTGCCAACACCAGCCACGGCTGCGTGGGCCTCGCCGACGTGAAGGGCGCGAACGACGCCAACCAGCCCGCCGCCTGGTTCTACAACAACTCGCTCATCGGCGACGTGGTCATCGTCAAGAACTCCCCGGACAAGAC
The DNA here is from genome assembly GCF_040613515.1 of Streptomyces sp. NPDC006261. NCBI lineage: Bacteria > Bacillati > Actinomycetota > Actinomycetes > Kitasatosporales > Streptomycetaceae > Streptomyces > Streptomyces sp. NPDC006261. Next base: position 68,439 of record NZ_JBEXSI010000022.1, on the reverse strand, counting down.
CATCACCCCGGACAACGGCCTCAACGGCTGGAACATGGACTGGGCCCAGTGGAAGGCCGGCTCCGCCGCCTGACCCTGACCCTCGCTTCACCCCCCCACCCCCGCCCGCCCGAAGGCGGCGGCCCCCGAACGCCGGGGCCGCCGCCTTCGGCATACCCGGCGCGCCGCTCCGCGACCCCGCCGCCATGACCTCCGAGGTAATCGACGCCCGCCGTCCCGCCCGGCAGCATCGTGGGTGTCAGGAGGGCCCGGCGCACCGGCGCCGACGGCCACCACGATCCCACCCCCGGAGGACCGGACCATGACCGCGTACGCCCTCGCCCGTCTGCGCCCGACCGACGGCCCCGTCGAGGACGAGGTGCTGAGCTACATCGAGCGCATCCAGGCCACCATGGAGCCCTACGGGGGCCGCTTCCTGGTGCACGGGGCCGAGGTGGAGGTGGTGGAGGGGGCGTGGCCGGGCGCGTTGGTCGTCATCGCCTTCCCGGGTACCGAGGAGATCCGTGCCTGGTACGCGTCCCCCGCCTACCAGGCGATCCTGCCGCTGCGCACCCGGCACATCGACGGTGACGTGATCATCGTCCCGGGCGTCGGCCCGGAGTACGACGCGTCGGCGACCGCTGCGGCGATGCGGTCGGCGCGGGAGCGGGTGGCGGGGTAACCCTCGCGGGCGTGGGCCGACTCAGCCCGTGCGCTCCGCCACCGCCTCCCGGTAGTGCCGCAGGTCGCTGCGGTGGACCTGGCGCACCCCTGCCAGGTCCACCGCAGCGGCCGGGGGGCCGCCGCCCAGACGTTCCCGGGGCGGCTCCGCGGTGGCCCGGCGGAGGTGGTGCCAGGGCTGGAGGGGGAGCCAGAACAGGCCGTACAGCCAGCGCAGTGCCAGGCGGCGGAAGCCCGGCCGGCCCGCGTCGGGCAGCCGGATCACCCGTACGCCCATGATCAGCTTTCCGGCGCTCGCCCTTACGGCCATCGTGAGCAGCACCTGGTTGGCGAAGGACAACACGGTGAGGTGACCGATGAGCACCGCAGCCGTCCGGCCGGCCCCCGCACCCGCCGGGCCCAGGCAGGAGTGCACCAGCAGGCCGACGACCAGCAGGCACAGGTAGCAGTCGAGCCCGACCGCCAGGTAGCGGCGGGTCTCCCCGGTGCCCTTGGGGATACGGGGCGGGCGCCCAAGTGCTCCGCACGGGGGCGGCTGCGGCCGTCCAGGAGGGGCCACGGCCCGGCCGGATCCGAACAACAACCTTGGCTGATAAGGAGATTGCGCTCTCCGACGCCCCCGCGGCTTCGTCATGGAGAGCATCATGACTGATCGTCAGGCGAGGTGTCGCGGTTCCTGACGGGTAACCCCCTTGCCCGTGTCGGCCTTCACCGGTCCCTTACCGTGACGGGAACGGATGCACGAGTAGGCAGGGGGGCGGCGACGGGCTTCAACGGCACCACATGGAGGCTGCGGCGCAACACGGAACTCGTCGGGGAGATCGCCGTCGACGACGTCGACTTCCCGTGGGCCTGCGTCAAACGGCCAGTATGTGGATGGGTGTCGAAGATCATCGGGTGACGCGGGACAATCGGGGCGTACGACGCCGGCGCCCTCCGGTACGGGGGCGCCGACGCGCACGAGCCGACCCACGGAAGGTCTTGATCAGATGCCGCTCACCCCTGACTCCGCCCCTGACTCCGCCCCTGACTCCGTTCGCACGCACGATGCCGCGAACCGGGTCATCGAGCCGCTCTACGCCGAGATCCTGCGGCGCAACCAGGGCGAGAAGGAGTTCCACCAGGCGGTCCGCGAGGTCCTGGAGACGCTCGGTCCCGTGCTGACGCAGCGCCCCGAGTTCGTGGACGCCCGCATCATCGAGCGGCTGTGCGAGCCGGAGCGCCAGCTGATCTTCCGGGTGCCGTGGGCGGACGACTCCGGCGACATCCACGTCAACCGCGGCTTCCGGGTCGAGTTCTCCAGCTCGCTCGGCCCGTACAAGGGCGGCCTGCGCTTCCACCCGTCGGTCAACCTCGGCATCGTGAAGTTCCTCGGCTTCGAGCAGATCTTCAAGAACGCCCTCACCGGCATGCCCATCGGCGGCGGCAAGGGCGGCGCGGACTTCGACCCCAAGGGCCGTTCCGACGCCGAGATCATGCGGTTCTGCCAGTCCTTCATGACCGAGCTCCACCGCCACCTGGGCGAGTACACCGACGTCCCCGCCGGTGACATCGGCGTGGGCGGCCGCGAGATCGGCTACCTCTTCGGCCAGTACAAGCGGATCACCAACCGTTACGAGTCCGGCGTCCTCACCGGCAAGGGCCTCGGCTGGGGCGGCGCCCAGGCCCGTACGGAGGCCACCGGCTACGGCACGGTCCTGTTCACCGCCGAGATGCTGCGCAGCCGGGGCGAGTCGCTGGAGGGCCAGACCGTCGCGGTCTCCGGCTCGGGCAACGTGGCCATCTACGCCGTCGAGAAGGCCCAGCAGCTCGGCGCAACCGTCATCACCTGCTCGGACTCCGGCGGCTACGTCGTGGACGAGAAGGGCATAGACCTCGCCCTCCTCAAGGAGATCAAGGAGGCGGGCCGGGGCCGGGTCTCCGATTACGCCGAGCGGCGCGGCCCGCACGCCCGGTTCGTGGCCGGTACGGGGGTGTGGTCGGTCCCCGTGGACGTGGCCCTGCCCTGCGCCACCCAGAACGAGCTCCACGAGGCCGACGCGCTCGCACTCGTACGAAACGGGGTCAAGGCGGTCGCGGAGGGCGCCAACATGCCCACCACGCCGGACGCGGTCCGGGTCCTCCAGGAGGCGGGCGTCGCCTTCGCCCCCGGAAAGGCGGCCAACGCGGGCGGGGTCGCGACGAGCGCCCTGGAGATGCAGCAGAACGCCTCCCGGGACTCCTGGACCTTCTCCCACACGGAGGAGCGCCTGGCCGAGATCATGCGCCACATCCACGACTCCTGCTTCACGACCGCCGAACGCTACGGCAGCCCCGGCAACTACGTGGTGGGCGCGAACATCGCGGGCTTCGAGCTGGTGGCGGACGCGATGCTGGCGCAGGGTCTGATCTGACCGTACGCGGAGAGGCGCCGGCGCCGGAGTTGTGTCGCCGCCGGCACGGCTCCCCCGCGCGGGCGAGGCTGCCAGGTGTGGTCTCCCCCGCGCGGGGGAGCGGGTCGGCGCGCGCGGGGGACGCCTCGTCGTGCCCGCTCCGCGAGGGTGGAGTCATGACACTGAAGATCCTTCACCGCCCGCCGTCCGTCAGTGACACCGAGCGGCCCGTTCCTCGCTGGGCGATGCGCCTGGCCTACGCGCTCCCGCTGCTTCTGCTGCCGGCGTGCCTGTGGCGGCTGCCCTTCGCCCTGCACTTCGAGATGGGGCTGCTTCAGGAGGGCGGTAAGCCTGCCCTCTGGCTGAGCATTCCGTACGTCCTCGGGCTCAGCGTGTTGACCGAATTGATCGCGATCCTGACCATCGGGCTGGTCCGGGGCTGGGGAGAGGTGGTGCCGGCCTGGATACCGGTCATCGGCGGCCGACGCGTCCGGCCGATGGCGGCCGTCGTCCCCGCCGTGCTCGGCGGCCTGGTACTCACCTTCCTGTTCACCGCCGTCCCACTGGGCGACGATCGCGACCTCACCCTGTACGGCGTCATCGACACCGTCGAGTTCACCAACGGCGCCTGGAACGCGCTGGCGACGGTATGCGTCACTCCCATCGCGGCTTGGGGGCCCATCACCATCGCTCTCGCGATCGCCTACTACCGGCGCCGCGCCCCCGCCGTCGACGGGTGAGAACTCATCCAGGCCTTCGCCCTCAGCAGATCCGCCCGGAGCGCAACGCCCGCCCCGTGCCGGCCGGGCGCACTGCTCCTAGGCTGGAGCGGTGAGCATCCGAGCGAACAACCAGGCCCGCGTCATCCCCCTGCGCCCGTTCCCGGCCCCGGCCGGGCCCGCTCCGTCCCGGCAGCCGCTCTGGCGCGACCTCGTGGGGGACGTGCTGCGGAGGGAACGGCTGTCCCAGGGGCGGACGCTGAAGGAGGTGGCCGACGCCGCACGGATCTCGATGGCCTACCTCTCCGAGGTGGAGCGCGGCCGCAAGGAGGCCTCTTCCGAGGTGCTGGCGGCTGCTGCCCAGGCGCTCGGGCTGAGCCTCGCCGACGTCCTGGCGCTGGCCGGGGAGCGGCTGGTCAGCCTTACGGCGGCTCGGTCGCGGTCCCGGTCGCTCGGGACGGCCGGCGGTCACCGGTCCGTGGGCCCGGCGGGCCCGACGGGCGGCGTGCTGCTGGCGGCCTGATCCGGGGAAGGGCCGTCACGCACGGCCGTCGACCGGGCGGCCCGGCCCGCGAGCGCCCTGGCGGACGCCGAAGGGCCGGCCGCCGTGTCGATGCGCGCGCTCGCGCAGCGGCTGGGCACCGGGCCCGCCTCGCTCTACCGCTATGTCGGGAGCCGGGACGAGCTGCTGGACCTCATGGCGGACGCGGTCGCGGGCGAGCTGGACCTCTCCGCCGCCCCCAGCGGCGACTGGCTCGGCGACCTCGTCGGCCTGGCCCTCCAGTCCAAGGCCGCCCACGCCCGCCACCCCTGGCTCGCGGAGCTGAACGACCGCCGGGGCGAGGTGCTCGGCCCGCACGCGATCGACTATCTGGACCACGCCCTGGCGGTCCTGGCCCCCGCACCCGGCACGAGCCGGCAGAAGCTGGAGGCCATCGGGCTCCTGGGCGGCCTCGCCACGCTCTTCGCCCGCCGTGAGACCCCCGCGAGCGCCGAGGGCACCACCGGCGCGGGGGACCCGCCCGCCCAGGCGGCCCACCTGGCCGCGGTCGCCGCCGAGGGCCGCCATCCGCACCTGCTGGCCGCCCTCACGACGGCGGGCCCGCCACCCTCGGCGGGCCCGGCCGAGCGTGACGCACTGTTCGAACGGCTGCTGCGCCGACTGCTTCCGGCGATGCTCGGCTAGGGCCTGCCCTCATCGTCGTACGGCACATGCGTCAGTCGAGGCAGAACTCGTTGCCCTCGATGTCCTGCATCACGATGCACGACTCGTTCTCCTCGTCGGCGACCATCACGCGCTCGCACACCGCGCCGAGCGCCACCAGCCGGTCGCGCTCGGCCTCCAGCGTGGCGAGCCGCTCCGCACCCACGAGCCCGAGGCCGGCCCGCACATCGAGATGGACCCGGTTCTTGACGACCTTGCCCTCCGGCACGCGCTGGAAGTACAGGCGCGGGCCGGCCCCCGACGGATCGCTGCAGGCGAACCACGCGTCCCGGTCCCCGGTCGGCAGCGAGAGGTTGTAGTCGTCCCAGGTCGCGAACCCCTCCGGCACCGGCGGCACGACGTACCCCAGCACCTCGCACCAGAAACGGGCGAGGCGCTCGGGCTGCGCGCAGTCGAAGGTGACCTGGAGCTTCCGGATCTTCGTCATCCGGGCACCCTAACGGCGCGTGTCACCCACCGGCATCCGCATTTCCGCGCCGCGCTGCCGCTCAGCCCTCGACCGGTGCCACACCGATCGGGCAGGACACCCCCGTACCGCCGATTCCGCAGTAACCGCCCGGGTTCTTGTCCAGGTACTGCTGGTGGTACGCCTCCGCCGGCCAGAACGGGCGGCCCTCGGCCGGGAGGATCTCCGTGGTGATCTCCTTGTGGCCCGACGCCGTCAAGACCTTCTGGTACGCCTCACGGGAGGCGTCCGCCGCCGCTGCCTGGGCGGGGGAGTGGGTGTAGAGCGCGGAGCGGTACTGGGTGCCCACGTCGTTGCCCTGGCGGAAGCCCTGGGTCGGGTTGTGGGACTCCCAGAACAGCTTGAGCAGCTCCTCGTAACTGACGACGGCCGGGTCGAAGACGACGCGGACCGCCTCCGTGTGGCCGGTCAGGCCCGAGCAGGTCTCCTCGTACGTCGGGTTCTCCGTGTAGCCGCCCTGGTAGCCGGCCAGCGTCGTCCAGACGCCCTCGGTCTGCCAGAACTTCCGCTCCGCGCCCCAGAAGCAGCCGAGCGCGAAGTCCGCCACCTCCAGGCCCTGCGGGTACGGCCCCACCAGCGGGTTGCCGAGGACGGTGTGGCGGGAGGGGACGGTGAATTCGGGGACGGGACGGCCGCGCAGGGCCTGCTCCGGGGTGGGGAGCTCGGGGGTGCGGCGGTTCAGGAACATGCGGGGGCTCCTCCGGGGTCGGTGGGGTTCGGTAGGTACAACAAGGGACCCGCCACCGGGATTCCGGGCGGCCCGGGGGCGCAGGCTCACTGCGGCAGCGTCGCCGGGGAGCCGCCGTTCGCCTCGTACCCCGCGACCGCCAGCGCCCGGTAGACCGTGTACTGGGCGGCCGGGTCCGGGTCCGCCGTCCACGGCAGCGCGCCCACGTGGCCGTCGATGAGGACCAGCTGGTGCATCGCCTCCGACCAGCGCTCCATGTGGACGAGGAACAGCACCAGCAGGTGCCGTACGTGGGCGAGCATCGGGTCGTCCGGGCGGGCCGCGTGGACCGCGAACATCGCGCCCTCGACCGCCTTCACCACCACCTGGCCGCGGTAGAAGCCCTGCACGAGGTTGACCTCCGGCAGGTGCTCGTACACCGCGAACAGCGGCAGCGCGGCGAGCAGCGAGCCCTGCGGGGCGCGGGCGGCGGCGGCCGTGGCGAAGGCGTCGGCGTCCTTGCGGGAGCCGTGCCACTTCTCGCAGTGGAAGTGCAGCGCCGCGATGTGCGCGCCCATGTGGGCCGGGGCCCGGTCGATGATCTTCGCCCAGAGCTGGTCGAACTGCTCCGGGGTGTAGTTCAGGCCGCGGGCCACCGCCAGCTCCACGATGTACGGCACCGGGTCGCCCGGGGCGAGCAGCGCCGCCTCGCCGCAGACCGTACGGGCCTCCTCCAGGATGATCCGGAAGTCGTCGGTCCCCGCGGCCGAGGAGCGCCACGCCTGCTGCACCAGGAACTCGGCGTGCACGGCCGCCCCGCCCGCGTCCTTCGGGGCCTCCGCACGCCAGGCGCGCAGCCATGAGCCGCCCTTCCCCGGCTGCTGGGCCAGCTCCAGCGAGGCCGCGCCCGCGAAGGCCTGCACCCGCTGCCAGCGCACCTCGCCCTCCTTCGGCGTACCGGAGAGCAGTTGGGAGGCCGCTCGCCAGTCCTGGGTGGCCTGGACGACGTCGAGGACGTCCAGGAGGTCCTGGTCCGGGCCCGGCATCCGGACGTCCAGCTCCTCCTGGCGGGCGAAGCCGTACGTGTCGGGGTCGGCCGCGTCGGGCGAACCCGGGGCGACCTGGCGGATACCACCGCGGCGGCGCATGACCCAGGGGCCGATGATCGCGGCGAGCATGCACATCGCGAGCAGGAACAACAGAATCTCCATGGCTCCATTGTCCCCGGAGCGTGGAGTGGCCGGTAAGGGCCCTCGCGACGAACTACGCTCGGGACTCATGAGCGACCAGCACAGCTTCGAGACTCTCGCGATCCACGCGGGGAACACCGCCGACCCCCTCACCGGCGCGGTGGTTCCGCCCATCTACCAGGTGTCCACGTACAAGCAGGACGGCGTGGGAGGACTGCGCGGCGGTTACGAGTACAGCCGCAGCGCCAACCCGACCCGGACCGCCCTGGAGGAGAACCTGGCGGCCCTGGAAGGCGGCCGCCGCGGTCTCGCCTTCGCCTCCGGCCTCGCCGCCGAGGACTGCCTCCTGCGTACGCTGCTGACCCCCGGTGACCACGTGGTCATCCCGAACGACGCCTACGGCGGCACCTTCCGGCTGTTCGCGAAGGTCGCCGCGCGCTGGGGCGTGGAGTTCTCGGTCGCCGACACCTCGGACGTGGCGGCGGTGCGCGAGGCGATCACCCCCCGCACCAAGGCGGTCTGGGTGGAGACCCCCTCCAACCCGCTGCTCGGCATCAGCGACATCGCCGCCGTCGCCCAGGTCGCGCACCAGGCCGGGGCGCGCCTCGTCGTCGACAACACCTTCGCCTCGCCCTACCTCCAGCAGCCGCTCGCGCTCGGCGCGGACGTCATCGTGCACTCCACCACCAAGTACATGGGCGGCCACTCCGACGTCGTCGGCGGCGCGCTCGTCGTCAGCGACCCGGAGCTGGCCGAGGAGCTGGCCTTCCACCAGAACGCCATGGGCGCGGTCTCCGGCCCCTTCGACGCCTGGCTCGTGCTGCGCGGCATCAAGACCCTCGCCGTCCGCATGGACCGTCACACCGAGAACGCCACCAAGGTCGCCGATCTGCTGACCCGCCACCCCAAGGTCTCCCACGTCCTCTACCCGGGGCTCCCCGAGCACCCCGGCCACGAGGTCGCCGCCAAGCAGATGAAGGCGTTCGGCGGCATGGTCTCCTTCCGCGTCGCGGGCGGTGAGGAGGCGGCGGTGGAGGTCTGCAACCGGGCGAAGCTCTTCACGCTGGGCGAGTCCCTCGGCGGTGTCGAGTCGCTGATCGAGCACCCCGGCCGGATGACGCACGCCTCCGTCGCGGGCTCCCTGCTGGAGGTCCCCGCCGACCTGGTCCGCCTCTCCGTCGGCATCGAGAACGGCGACGACCTGCTGGCCGACCTCACCCAGGCGCTGGGCTGACCGGCCGCCGTACGGCGACACACCCGGGCGCCCGCCGCTGAACGGCGGGCGCCCGCACGGATCAGACGTTCACCCTCTCGTCCTCCAGCATGGCCCGCACCTGGCTCCGCAGTTCGGGGCTGTCCTCATGGTCGTGGACGGAGACGGCGTGCTCGCTCGCGGCGCGGACGACCTCGTCCTCCTCACCGGAAATGGTGAGTGAGCAGTTCATCTCGCTCGGGTACTTGCGGCAGTCGGCGATCTTCCGTGTCATGACGGCCTCCTCGGCTCGTACGACGACCGGCTCCTCCAGGATAGGCCGGTCCCCCGGGGCTCCGACGCCGTCACCACCCCTCCAGCGGTGGTGTCACCTCCGCCGGTTCCGGCAGCCACGGCTGCTCGACCCCGGCCCACACCAGGAACGCCGCGAACGCCGTCCCCGCCAGCCACCAGGCCGTGCGCCGCATCCCGCGGCGCAGCCGCAGCAGCCGGGCGCCGCGCCGCGCGGCCCGGTCCGCCAGACCGGGCGGCACCGGCGGGTGCGGCCCCTGAAGCATCCGGCGGACCTCCGCCGCCTTGCGGTCCTGGCCCCGGTCCCGGATCACGGCGTCGCCCCGGAAGCGAACGGCGAACCGGCGGCCGGACCCCTGCGCCCCGAACCGGCCGCCCCGCGCCCTGTTACCCCCGAGCGCATCGCCGCGATCGAGCGGTCGCAGACAGCCCGTACCCGGTCCGCCGGAAGCCCCAGCAGCGCCGCCGTCTGGTCCTCGCCGACCTCCTCGTACAGCCGCAGCACCAGCACCAGCCGCTCCAGCGGCGCGAGCCGGTCCAGCACCCCGCCGAGCGGGTGCCGGTGGCGCCAGGCCTCCCGGGCGAAGCGGACCGCGAGCTCCTGGCGGGTGCGGTCGTAGGGGTCCTCGCCGCGCAGCCCGTCCCACTCCGCGTACGTACGTGCCAGGGCCGCGCAGAGCAGCCGCTGGGCCCGTACGTTGGTGCCGGCCGGTGCGGCCGGCTCGGCGGTGAGCAGCGTCGCCGTGTACAGCAGGCGGCCGCCCGCGCCTGCCACGAAGGCCTGGAACTCCTGGGCGCGGAGCCGTTCCCGGTGGGTCTGCCGCTCTCGCATGCAGCTCATCCGAGCCCTGGTGCGGTGCCCGGGTCAAGAGGGGCGGCACACCGGGTCCGGGGTCCGCGGCCCTCCCCTCAGTCCGCCGGTCCCGGGCCCGGCGCGATGGCGAGCGGCAGGGCCCGGGTTGTGACCGGCGCCGGCGACGTGGATCGGAGGGTACGGCAAGGCCTACAGGGCCTGGACGGCCTGTGGGCACAAGGAAGTTCGCGGGATGCGCGACGGACGGCTCACGGGGTGCGCGTCGCCGGGACGGGGGCCGGGAGGTGTCAGTCGCTCTGCGGCGGCTGAGCGGCCTGCCGGGCGGCCAGCGAACCGTTGAACCGGGTGAGCAGCGCGCAGAAGGTGTCCCGCTCCTCCTGCGTCCAGCCGTCCGTCACCTGCGACATCAGCTCGCGCCGCGAGGCGCGGACCTCCTCCAGGCGGGCCTGGCCGCGAGGAGAGAGCTGGAGCACGACGGCCCGGCCGTCCTCCGGGTGCGAGGTCCGCTTGACCAGCCCGGTGTCGACCAGCGGGGCGACCTGCCGGGTCACGGTCGAGGAGTCGATCCCCATGCCCGCGGCGAGCGCCTTGACGCCCATCGGGCCTTCCTTGTCCAGCCGGTTCAGCAGCAGGTACGCCGCCCGGTCCATCGAGTTGCGGACCTGGCCGACACCGCCGAGGCGGGTCTGCTCGGCACGGCGGGCGAAGACCGCCACCTGGTGCTGGAGGGAGTCCAGCAGGCGGTCGGGACCCGGGTGTTCGGGGGCGGCGCCCCCGGAAGGAGACGCAGCAGTCGTCATGTCCTGAGGGGGCATGGCCGGGGGCTCTCTTCGTGCGGTGTCGGATGGGTGGGGGACAGAGTACGCGGCCCCGGGGCAACGCGTACCAGTGCCGCACAAACCTGCGGACACCACCGCAGGCCGCCATGAGACAAGTCTGCCGCGACGGCTCCGAGCTGCAAGACTTGCCGGCATGACGTTCCGCGCGACCGCCCGACACCCGGCCCTGATCCTCGACGACGTCCGGGGCGCGCAGAAAATGCTGTCCGGGGTGGCCAGAGTCACCGCCCTGGAGGGCAGCCGGCATCTGACCGAGCTGGTCGGCGCCCCCGTCCACCTCAAGTGCGAGAACCTCCAGCGCACCGGCTCCTTCAAACTGCGCGGCGCGTACGTCCGGATCTCCGGCCTCACCCCCGTGGAGCGGGCGGCCGGGGTCGTCGCCGCGAGCGCCGGGAACCACGCCCAGGGCGTCGCGCTGGCCTCCTCCCTCCTCGGCGTGCGCTCCACGGTCTTCATGCCCGTCGGGGCACCGCTCCCCAAGGTCGCCGCGACCCAGGAGTACGGGGCCGAGGTGCGGCTGCACGGACAGGTCGTCGACGAGACACTGGCCGCCGCCCAGGAGTACGCGGACCGGACCGGCGCGGTCTTCATCCACCCCTTCGACCACCCCGACATCATCGCGGGCCAGGGAACGGTCGGCCTGGAGATCCTGGAACAGTGCCCGGAGGTCCGCACCATCGTCGTCGGCATCGGCGGCGGCGGTCTCGCGGCCGGTATCGCCGTCGCGGTGAAGGCGCTGCGCCCCGACATCCGCATCGTCGGCATCCAGGCCGAGGGCGCCGCCGCCTACCCGCCCTCGCTGGCCGCCGGCCGCCCGGTCTCCCTGGACAACCCGGTCACGATGGCGGACGGCATCAAGGTGGGGCGCCCCGGCGACGTCCCGTTCGCGGTGATCGAGGAGCTGGTCGACGAGGTCCGCACCGTCACCGAGAACGAGCTCTCCAGCGCGCTGCTGCTCTGCCTGGAGCGGGCCAAGCTCGTGGTGGAACCGGCCGGGGCGAGCCCGGTGGCCGCACTGCTCAGCGACCCGGACGCATTCCGGGGGCCGGTGGTGGCGGTGCTCTCCGGCGGCAACGTGGACCCGCTGCTGATGCAGCGCGTCCTGCGCCACGGGATGTCCGCCGCGGGCCGCTATCTGAGCCTGCGGCTGCGGCTCACCGACCGGCCTGGGGCGCTGGCCACCCTGCTGGCCGCACTGACCGTCGCCGACGCCAACGTGCTCGATATCGGCCATGTGCGCACCGACCCACGCCTCGGCCTGACCGAAGTGGAGGTCGACCTCCACCTGGAGACCAAGGGCCCCCGCCACTGCGAAGAGGTCGAGGCGGCGCTGCGCGCGGAGGGGTACCGGGTCATCGGCTGACCGTACGGTTCCTCACGGTTGGCCGGATCTCGTTATTCACCGCGCGGTGAAGCCCCGCCGATCCTAGGATCGCTCACGCAACCACGCAGGTGTACGTCGTCCGCGAGTGATGGGGGAGTTCGTCCATGCCAGGTGCCATCCATGCCGAAGGTCTGGTCAAGACCTTCGGTGACGTACGAGCCCTGGACGGAGTCGACCTCGATGTGCCCGAGGGCACCGTCCTCGGGCTCCTCGGACCCAACGGCGCGGGCAAGACGACCGCCGTACGGGTCCTGACCACTCTCCTGCGCCCCGACAGCGGCAGGGCGTTCGTGGCCGGCATCGACGTGCTGAAGAAGCCCAACGAGGTACGCCGCAGCATCGGGCTCTCCGGTCAGTACGCCGCGGTCGACGAGTATCTGACCGGCCGCGAGAACCTTCAGATGGTCGGGCAGCTCTACCAGATGAGCGCCCGCGACGCGAAGGCCCGGGCGGGCGTCCTGCTGGAGCGGTTCAACCTCGCCGACGCCGCCGACCGTACGGCCAAGACGTACTCCGGAGGGATGCGCCGCCGCCTCGACCTCGCGGCCGCCCTGGTCGTCTCGCCGCCCGTGATGTTCATGGACGAGCCGACGACCGGCCTCGACCCGCGCAACCGGCAGCAACTGTGGGACGTCATCGAGGACCTGGTGGCAGGCGGTACGACGCTGCTGCTGACCACGCAGTACCTGGAGGAGGCCGACCGCCTGGCCCACGACATCTGCGTCATCGACCACGGCAAGGTCATCGCCCGCGGCACCTCCGACGAGCTCAAGGCCCGCACCGGGGGCGAGCGCGTCGAGGTCGTCGTGCACCGCCCGGACGAGATCGAACCCGCCCGGTCGGTGCTGGCCGCCCTCGGCAAGGGCGAGGTCACCGTCGTACGGCTCTCCCGCAAGCTGACCGTCCCGGTGAGCGGCGGGGCCAAGCTGCTCGCCGAGATCATCCGCGAGCTGGACAGGAGCGGCGTGGAGATCGACGACATCGCCCTGCGCCGCCCGACGCTGGACGATGTCTTCCTCTCGCTCACCGGCCACGCCGCCGCGGCGGACGACAGCGACGACGCCGACGCCGACGCCGACGCCAAGGAGGACACCCCGTGAGCGTCACCACCAAGGACGCCCCTGCCCTGGCCCCCCGCCCGTCCGGCGGTGTGGTCCAGTCGGTCAGGGACTCGCTCGTCGTCGCCAAGCGGAACCTGATCAGGATGACCCGGATCCCCGAGATGGTGCTCTTCGGGGTCATCCAGCCGGTCATGTTCGTCGTGCTGTTCACGTACGTCTTCGGCGGCTCGATGAGCGTCGGGGGCACGACCGATCCTGACGTCTACAAGAACTTCCTCATGGCCGGGATCTTCGCGCAGACCGTCACCTTCGCCACCGCGGGGTCGGCGGCCGGGATCGCCGACGACATGCAGAAGGGCCTCGTCGACCGCTTCCGGTCCCTCCCGATGGCGCGGGGCGCGGTGCTCACCGGCCGGACCGTCGCCGACCTCGTGCAGACGTGCATCACCCTGCTCGTCCTGGCGATCGTCGCGCTGATCGTCGGCTGGCGCACCGGCTCGGCCGAGCCGACCAACGCCGGCCGGGTCCTGGCCGCCTTCGGCCTGCTGCTCCTCCTGGGGTACGCCTTCACCTGGATCGGTGCCCTGATCGGGCTGTCGGTCCGGACCCCGGAGGCCGCGACCTCGGGCGGGATCATCTGGCTGTTCCCGGTCACATTCATCTCGAACGCGTTCGTCGACTCCAGCCAGATGACGCCCTGGCTGCGGCACGTCGCCGACTGGAACCCCTTCAGCGCCACCGTCCAGGCGTGCCGCGAGCTGTTCGGCAACCCGGGAGTGGTGGAATCCAGCGCCTGGCCGATGCAGCACCCCGTCTGGGCGTCGCTGCTCTGGTCCGTGCTGATCATCGTGGTCTTCCGCACGCTCGCGGTCCGCAAGTACCGGCGGTCGAGCGGCTGACGTGTCGTGGCCCGTCCCGCATCCGTGACGCGGAGGGAGCCCCGGCCTACACAGGCCGGGGCTCCCTCCGCGTTCCGTCGTGGTGGCCGGGCGTCAGCCCGTGTACGGCTTCGCCGCCAGGATCTTCACCGTGGCCGTCTTGCCGTTCGGCAGCTCGTACTCGGCTTCCTCGCCCGTGCGCTTGCCGTTCACGCCGATGCCGAGCGGGGACTGCGGGGAGTACGTCTCGATGTCCCCGCTGGCGTACTCGCGGGAGGCGAGCAGGAACGTCGTCGTATCGTCCTCGTCGCCGTCGAAGGCGATCGTCACGACCATGCCGGGCTCGACCACGCCGTCGTCGGCCGGAGCCTCGCCGACCTTCGCGTGCTCCAGGAGCTGGGTGAGCTGGCGCACCCGCAGCTCCATCTTGCCCTGCTCCTCCTTGGCCGCGTGGTACCCGCCGTTCTCCCGGAGGTCACCCTCCTCACGGGCCGCCGCGATCTTGACGGCGATCTCCGTGCGCGCGGGACCAGACAGGTACTCCAGCTCGGCCTTGAGCTGGTTGTACGCCTCCTGCGTGAGCCAGGTGACGTTTTCGCTGGTCTGGGTCACAGGTGCTCCTCGTCGGTGCTGGGAATACAAAGCATCGCCCTACCCGGAAGCATGCGCTTCCTCGGGTGGGCGAAACCACGAGCCTAACAATTCCCCAGGAAAAGGGGGAGAAGGTAAACCGTCACACGTCCGGGTGGGCTGCCCCGCTGACGGAAGATGCAGGTCAGAGGGGGTGCTCCGGATCAGGTGCGGTGGAAAGTCGGCCGGCGGCGAGTCAGCCGGCGGGAGAGTCGCCGGCCGTGCAGCCCGTGAGCTCGACCGCGGTGGCCCGTGCCCGCGTCCGCATCACCACCAGCTCGTCGACCCGGCCCGCGCCCGGGCCGAAGCGGGTCTCCTTGCGGCCGACCTCGCTGCCGTCCTTGCTCAGGGCCCGTACGGTGCAGTAGCCCTCGGTGCCGCTGTCCTTGCGCACTTCGAGGTGGGCCTCGGTCCGTACGTCGGAGACGATGTCGAACTTGATCAGCTCGGCGCTGATGCCCTGGCCGGTCACGTACCCGAAGCCGATCCATCCGACCACGCCGAGCAGGGCGACACCCAGCACCGAACCGACGATCTTCAGCTTGCGGTCCGCGCGCTGATCATCGGTCCTGCCGTACCGCCCCTCGGGCGTGGCTTCGCGAACCGCCGTCATGATCTTTCCTTCCGGTCCGTGCGACGAGGAATTTTCGACCTCCCCGTTCGGTCACTATAGAAGTCGCCCATGCGTCATCCGACCACGCCCCACATCGCGACCACATCACTGAGGATCGAGCCTTGACTGAGCAGCTGCGACTGATGGCCGTGCACGCCCACCCCGACGACGAGTCGAGCAAGGGCGCGGCCACCATGGCCAAGTACGTGTCCGAGGGGGTGGACGTGCTGGTCGTGACCTGCACGGGAGGCGAGCGCGGCTCCATCCTCAACCCGAAGCTCCAGGGCGACGCGTACATCGAGAAGAACATCCACGAGGTGCGCAAGAAGGAGATGGACGAGGCCCGGGAGATCCTGGGCGTCCAGCAGGAGTGGCTCGGCTTCGTCGACTCCGGGCTCCCGGAGGGCGACCCGCTGCCCCCGCTGCCCGAGGGCTGCTTCGCCCTGGAGGACCCCCAGGTCGCGGCCGGGCGGCTGGTGGCGAAGATCCGCGCGTTCCGGCCGCAGGTCATCACCACGTACGACGAGAACGGCGGCTACCCGCACCCCGACCACATCATGACGCACACGATCTCGATGATCGCGTTCGACGGTGCGGCCGACGCGGAGGCCTTCGGCGAGGACGAGTTCGGGCCGGTCTGGCAGCCGAAGAAGCTCTACTACAACCAGGGCTTCAACCGGCCGCGCACCGTCGCGCTGCACGAGGCGCTGCTCGCCCGCGGCCTGGAGTCGCCGTACGGGGAGTGGCTGGAGCGCTGGAAGGAGTTCGAGCGCGTCGAGCGCACGCTGACCACGCACGTGCCCTGCGACGAGTTCTTCGAGATCCGCGACAAGGCGCTGATCGCGCACCGTACGCAGATCGATCCGGAGGGCGGCTGGTTCCGGGTCCCGATGGAGATCCAGCGGGAGGTCTGGCCCACCGAGGAGTACGAGCTGGCGAAGTCTCTGGTCGATACCTCCCTCCCCGAGAGCGACCTCTTCGAGGGCATCCGCGACAATGCCTGATATGTACGCGACCCAGGCACTGACGCACGTCGTCCCGCTCGCCGCCGAGCTCGACAAGAACAAGGTCACTCCCGGTGTCCTCGGCTTCCTCGTCTTCGCGGCCCTCGCCGTCGGCGTGTGGCAGCTGATGAAGTCGATGAACCGGCACATGGGGCGGGTCAACTTCGAGGAGGCCCCGGAGCCGGGGGCGGCCGCGGCCGCCGAGACCGGGGTCTTGGGGGGTTCCGCCGAGAAGTAGGCCCGGGGCCCCCGGGGGGCGGACTTCCGGGCGGAGCGGGGCATGGACCTGGAGGACGGCTTGGCAGGCCCGGGCGGGGACGTCTGTTCCTCGCGGCGGCCGGGCTGCCCCAGCCCGTCGTGATCCCGTGAACGGCGGAGCAGGGCTTCGGCCCGGTCCCTCCCGGCTCACCCCGCCATGCCGCCCCCGCCCGGCTGCCGCGGTCCGAGCGCGGCGCGTGCTGGAGGCGCTCGGGCTCACGGCGGCCATCCCGTCCACGGTCTCGATGCCGGCGCACTGCTCCGCGGACCAGGAGTCGTACTGCTCCGCGCCGATCTGCGTGTGCATCCACGCGGGCGCCACCATGTCGGCGGTCATGGTGTGCCTCCTTCGGGGAGCTTCCGCAGTTCCGGCACTGCCGGGCTCGGCCTAATGTCCTGTGAGGCGGAGGCGCCCGACTTCGCAAGGGCGCGGTTGCCCCGCCACCACCCCGTTCCCGCCGCCCGGCCCGTGGCGCGCGGGTGTCCTGGAAGGGGGTGCGCGAGGATGGGGTGTATGGCCAACCGACTTGCGCAGACCACCTCCCCCTATCTTCTCCAGCACGCCGACAACCCCGTCGACTGGTGGCCGTGGTCGCCCGAGGCGTTCGAGGAGGCCCGAAGGCGGGACGTGCCGGTGCTGCTCAGCGTCGGGTACTCCTCGTGCCACTGGTGCCACGTCATGGCCCACGAGTCGTTCGAGGACGAGACCGTCGCGGCCTGCCTCAACGAGCGCTTCGTCGCCGTCAAGGTGGACCGGGAGGAGCGGCCCGACGTCGACGCCGTCTACATGGAGGCCGTCCAGGCTGCCACCGGGCACGGCGGGTGGCCGATGACCGTGTTCCTCACGCCGGACGCAGAACCCTTCTACTTCGGGACCTACTTCCCGCCCGAGCCCCGGCACGGCTCGCCCTCCTTCCAGCAGGTGCTCGAAGGGGTGAGCGCAGCGTGGACCGACCGGCGCGAGGAGGTCGCCGAGGTGGCCGAGCGGATCGTCGCCGATCTGGCCGGGCGGTCGCTGGCCCACGGGGGCGAGGGGGCGCCGGGGGAGCCGGAGATCGCGCAGGCGCTGCTCGGGCTGACCCGGGAGTACGACGAGCAGCACGGGGGGTTCGGGGGGGCGCCCAAGTTCCCGCCGTCCATGGCTGTGGAGTTCCTGCTGCGGCATTACGCCCGTACCGGGTCCGAGGGGGCCCTCCAGATGGCCGCCGACACCTGCTCGGCGATGGCCCGCGGCGGGATCTACGACCAGCTCGGCGGCGGGTTCGCGCGCTACTCCGTGGACCGGGAGTGGGTCGTCCCGCACTTCGAGAAGATGCTCTACGACAACGCGCTGCTGTGCCGCGTGTACGCCCACCTCTGGCGTACCACCGGGTCCGCCGAGGCCCGGCGGATCGCCCTGGAGACCGCGGACTTCATGGTGCGGGAGCTCCGTACCACCGAGGGCGGCTTCGCCTCCGCGCTCGACGCCGACAGCGAGGACGCGGACGGCAAGCACGTGGAGGGCGCCTTCTACGTGTGGACGCCCGAGCAGCTGCGTGAGGTGCTCGGTGAGGAGGACGGGGCCTTCGCCACCGCGTACTTCGGTGTGACGGAGGAGGGGACCTTCGAGGAGGGCGCCTCCGTGCTCCAGCTCTCCGGTGAGGCGCGGCCCGTGGACGCCGGGCGCGTCGCCGACGTACGGGCCCGGCTGCTGGCGGCACGCGCGGAGCGGCCGCGTCCCGGGCGGGACGACAAGGTGGTCGCCGC
This sequence comes from Streptomyces sp. NPDC006261, assembly GCF_040613515.1. Taxonomy (NCBI): domain Bacteria; kingdom Bacillati; phylum Actinomycetota; class Actinomycetes; order Kitasatosporales; family Streptomycetaceae; genus Streptomyces; species Streptomyces sp. NPDC006261. The sequence continues at coordinate 50,409 of NZ_JBEXSI010000022.1, read as the reverse complement.
CTGGAACGGGCTGGCCATCGCCGCCCTCGCCGAGACCGGCGCCTACTTCGACCGGCCCGACCTCGTCGAGCGCGCCACCGAGGCCGCCGACCTGCTGGTCCGGGTCCACCTGGGCGAGGTCGCCCGGCTGACCCGGACCTCCAGGGACGGGCGCGCCGGCACCAACGCCGGGGTGCTGGAGGACTACGGGGATGTGGCCGAGGGCTTCCTCGCGCTGGCAGCCGTCACCGGTGAGGGCGCGTGGCTGGAGTTCGCCGGGTTCCTGCTCGACATCGTGCTGGAGCAGTTCACCGGCGAGGGCGGGCAGCTCTACGACACCGCCCATGACGCCGAGCAGCTGATCCGGCGGCCGCAGGATCCGACCGACAGCGCCACCCCGGCCGGGTGGACAGCCGCTGCGGGGGCGCTGCTCTCGTACGCCGCGTACACCGGGTCCGAGGCCCACCGCACCGCCGCCGAAGGCGCGCTCGGGGTGGTCAAGGCGCTGGCCCCGCGCGCGCCCCGGTTCATCGGCTGGGGGCTCGCCGTCGCCGAGGCGCTGCTGGACGGGCCCCGCGAGGTGGCCGTGGCCGGACCGGTCGGCGGTGAGCTGCACCGTACGGCGTTGCTGGGCCGGGCCCCGGGGGCGGTCGTCGCGGCGGGCGAAGGGCCGGGCGCGGGCGCCGAGTTCCCGCTGCTGGCGGACCGGCCGCTGGTGGGCGGGGAGCCGACCGCGTACGTCTGCCGGCACTTCGTCTGTGACGCGCCGACCACGGACGCGGCCGAGCTGGCGGTGAAGCTGGGCGGCTGAGGCCGCAGAGGATGAGTGAGGGGCCGGTCGTTGCTCGCGACCGGCCCCTCCCCCTGCCCGTACGGCCTATCCGTGCTGGTACGCCACCAGCGAGATGCCCACGTAGTGCGCCACGAACGCCGCCAGTGTCAGCGAGTGGAAGACCTCGTGGAAGCCGAACCAGCGCGGCGACGGGTTCGGCCGCTTGATGCCGTAGATCACGCCGCCCGCGCTGTAGAGCAGCCCGCCCACGATGACCAGCACCAGCACCGCGATGCCGCCCGTCCGCATGAAGTCGGGCAGGAAGAAGACCGCGGCCCACCCCATCGCGATGTAGCACGGCGTGTAGAGCCAGCGCGGGGCGCCGACCCAGAAGACCCGGAACGCGATGCCGGCCGCCGCGGCCGCCCAGACCGCCCAGAGCAGGGGCCGTCCGGTGGATTCGGGCAGGAGCAGCAGGGTCAGCGGGGTATAGGTCCCCGCGATGATCAGGAAGATGTTGGCGTGGTCCAGGCGGCGCAGCACCGCCTCCCCGCGCGGGCCCCAGGTGCCGCGGTGGTAGACCGCGCTCACGCCGAAGAGCAGGCATGCGGTCGCGATGTAGATGGCGCACGCGATCCGGCCGCGGGTGCTGTCGGTGAGGGCGATCAGGGTGATCCCGGCGATCAGCACCGCGGGGAACATGCCGGCGTGCAGCCAGCCGCGCATCCGGGGCTTGACGGGAACGGGGTCGAGTTCGACGGGTCCGGCCGTCGGCTCGGCAGGCCCTGGGGTCGCGGCGGCATCAGTCATATCCGCATGCTACCTACGCAACCGTAGGTAACGGATACGAGTGGCGATGCTCACGTGTGCGGCCCCCTGGACATATGGGCGAAACGGTCGGATGATCAAATGAGTGCGGTCGGCACCGGATGAGCGCCAGGGGATCGAAGGGTACGAAGCATCCGGGTCGCAGCCCCCACGGGGCACCTGACAACACACACCCTCATCAAGGAGCGATCGTGGCGCGCGACATCGCGGCTCCCCTCACTGTCCCCACCCACCACCAGGAGCTGATCTCCTGGGTCGACGAGATCGCAGCGATCACCCAGCCGGACCGGGTGGTCTGGTGCGACGGCTCCGAGGCCGAGTACGAGCGCCTGTGCGGGGAGCTCGTCGCCAAGGGCACGTTCACCAAGCTGGACGAGATCAAGCGGCCGAACTCGTACTACGCCGCGTCCGACCCGAGCGATGTCGCCCGCGTCGAGGACCGTACGTTCATCTGCTCCAAGGAGGAGAAGGACGCCGGGCCGACCAACCACTGGAAGGACCCCGCCGAGATGCGGGAGATCTTCACCGGTACCGAGGGCGTCTTCCGCGGCTCCATGCGCGGTCGCACCATGTACGTCGTCCCGTTCTGCATGGGCCCCGTCGGCTCGCCGCTCTCCGCGATCGGCGTCGAGATCACCGACTCGGCGTACGTCGCCGTCTCCATGCGCACCATGACCCGCATGGGCCAGGCGGTCCTGGACGAGCTGGGCACCGACGGCTTCTTCGTGAAGGCCGTCCACACCCTCGGCGCCCCGCTGGCCGAGGGCGAGCAGGACGTCCCGTGGCCCTGCAACAGCACCAAGTACATCTCGCACTTCCCCGAGGACCGCGAGATCTGGTCGTACGGCTCCGGCTACGGCGGCAATGCCCTGCTCGGCAAGAAGTGCTACGCGCTGCGCATCGCCTCCGTCATGGCCCGCGACGAGGGCTGGCTCGCCGAGCACATGCTCATCCTGAAGCTCACGCCCCCGCGTGGCGAGTCCAGGTACGTCGCCGCCGCGTTCCCGAGCGCCTGCGGCAAGACCAACCTCGCCATGCTGGAGCCCACGATCCCCGGCTGGACGGTGGAGACCATCGGTGACGACATCGCCTGGATGCGGTTCGGCGAGGACGGCCGGCTCTACGCGATCAACCCCGAGGCCGGGTTCTTCGGCGTCGCGCCCGGCACCGGCGAGCACACCAACGCCAACGCCATGAAGACCATGTGGGGCAACTCCGTCTTCACCAACGTGGCGCTGACGGACGACGGCGACGTCTGGTGGGAGGGCATGACCGAGGAGGCGCCCGCGCACCTCACGGACTGGAAGGGCAACGACTGGACCCCCGAGTCCGGCACGCCCGCCGCCCACCCCAACGCCCGCTTCACCGTCCCGGCCGGGCAGTGCCCGATCATCGCGCCCGAGTGGGAGGACCCCAAGGGCGTGCCGATCTCGGCGATCCTCTTCGGTGGCCGCCGCGCCTCCGCCGTACCGCTGGTCACCGAGTCCTTCGACTGGCAGCACGGCGTCTTCCTCGGCGCCAACGTCGCCTCCGAGAAGACCGCCGCCGCCGAGGGCAAGGTCGGCGAGCTGCGCCGCGACCCGTTCGCCATGCTGCCGTTCTGCGGCTACAACATGGGCGACTACATGAACCACTGGGTCAAGGTCGGTGCGGACAAGGCCGACCAGTCGAAGCTCCCGAAGATCTACTACGTGAACTGGTTCCGCAAGAACGACGCGGGCAAGTTCGTGTGGCCCGGCTTCGGCGAGAACAGCCGCGTCCTGAAGTGGATCGTGGAGCGCCTGGAGGGCAAGGGCGAGGGCGTCGAGACGCCGATCGGCATCCTGCCGGCCAAGGGCGCGCTCGACACCGAGGGCCTGGACCTCTCAGAGGCCGACCTCGACTTCCTGCTCACGGTCGACAAGGAGGTCTGGCGCGAGGAGGCCGCCCTGGTCCCCGAGCACCTCAACACCTTCGGTGACCACACGCCCAAGGAGCTGTGGGACGAGTACCGCGCGCTGGTGGAGCGGCTGGGCTGAGCCCGGCACTCCCGCGATCTCCGCGGCAGGGTCCATCGGACATCCGCCCTGACCTGTGGGTACGACGACCCGCCGCGGTACGGGGCCTGTCATCGCTGACAGCCCCGGGGCCGTCCCCGACCACGGACAGCCCCTCCGGCCCCCGGAACCCCCTCACGGTTCCGGGGGCCGCCCCCGTTCCGGGGAGGACGTCGTGGCACCCGGTCCGTGCGCCGAGGCGGCACGCGGACCGGGGCCGTCAGCGGGCGCCGACCAGCTGCTCGGCGGCGGTGGAGGCGAGGGCCTCGGTGTGGGCGTCCATCCGCTGCGCGGAGAGGATGGCGGCGGTGGTGTCGGCGCGGGACGCGGCCACCACGAGCGCGCGGCCCGCCAGGGCGTGGGCGCGGCGGTGCAGGGACGCCGGGGCGGCGTCGGTCAGGGCGGCGTGCCGTGCGGGCGGGCCGCCGCGCAGCCGCGCCACCTGTTCGGCGATGCGGTCGCCCGCCGGGACGAGGCCGAGTTCGTCGGTGACCGCGAGGAGGGCGGCGAGGTGCCCCGCGAGCTGGATGTCCAGCTCCTCCTCGCGGCTGCGGTGCGGAAAGTCCGCCTCGTCGGCCGGGCTGTGGACCGATGGGGTGCGGATCGGCTCGTACATGGATGGCCTCCCGGTGATGCTGGGATATCCATCCTACATTGGATTGAGTCTAAGTTTGTGCCCGGTCCGGGTGAGGCCCGGGCGCACTTCGGGGAGTGGGCGCCCTACGGCTGTCCGTAGCCGTCCAGGAACGAGCCGATCCGGGTCATGGCGTCGGTCAGCTCCTCCGTCGCCGGCAGCGTCACGACCCGGAAGTGGTCGGGCTCCGGCCAGTTGAACCCCGTCCCCTGCACGACCATGATCTTCTCGGCCCGCAGCAGGTCCAGGACCATCTGCCGGTCGTCCTTGATCTTGTAGACCTTGGGGTCGAGCCGGGGGAAGAGGTACAGCGCCCCCTTCGGCTTCACACAGGTCACCCCCGGGATCGAGGTCAGCAGGTCGTACGCCACGTCCCGCTGCTCCAGGATCCGGCCGCCCGGCAGCACCAGGTCGTCGATCGACTGCCGCCCGCCGAGCGCGGTGGCCACCGCGTGCTGGGAGGGCATGTTGGCACAGAGCCGCATGTTGGCCAGGATCGTGAGCCCCTCGACGTACGAGGTGGCGTGCGCCTTCGGACCGCAGACCGCCAGCCAGCCGGAGCGGAAGCCGGCCACCCGGTAGTTCTTCGAGAGGCCGTTGAAGGTCAGCACCATCAGATCGGGTGCCAGCGCCGCCGTCGGGGTGTGGGTCGCGCCGTCGTACAGGATGCGGTCGTAGATCTCGTCGGAGCAGACGACCAGGTTGTGGCGCCGGGCGATCTCGGTGAGACCGCGCAGCATCTCGTCGTCGTACACCGCACCGGTCGGGTTGTTCGGGTTGATGATCACCAGGGCCTTGGTGCGGTCGGTGATCTTCCGCTCGATGTCCGCCAGGTCCGGCATCCAGTCGGCCTGCTCGTCGCACCGGTAGTGCACGGCCGTCCCGCCGGCCAGCGAGACCGACGCCGTCCACAGGGGGTAGTCCGGGGCCGGTACGAGCACCTCGTCGCCGTCGTCGAGCAGCGCCTGCATCGACATCTGGATCAGCTCGGAGACCCCGTTGCCCAGGTAGATGTCCTCGACGTCGAGGTCGATCCCCTTGGTCTGGTAGTGCTGCACCACCGCTCGCCGCGCCGAGAGCAGGCCCTTCGCGTCCCCGTAGCCGTGCGCGCCCGCGAGGTTGCGCAGGATGTCCTCGAGGATCTCCGGCGGGCACTCGAACCCGAACGCGGCCGGGTTGCCCGTGTTGAGCTTGAGGATGCGCTGACCGGCTGCTTCGAGCCGCATCGCCTCCTCCAGCACGGGGCCCCGGATCTCGTAACAGACATTGGCGAGCTTGGTGGACTGGATGACCTGCATGTCCGCGAGCTTACGGCCGCGTTTCGCGCGGTGCGCGGAGATTGCGCCGTCCTCGCGACCCCGGTCGCGCCCGCCGCCGCGCCCCGGCTTCCATCGGCAAGGCCGCCCGGCCCCCGACCGTGGGAAGGGCCGGTCCGGGCGGCGTCGCGGCTTGGAATGGGGCGTGAGCCACCCGGCCGGGTGAGATGCGCCACGCGGCGGCGCGCCCGGGCGCCGGCCACTCCGGCCGCGGGGGCGGGCCGTCACCCGGCGGGTTCACGCGGGCAGCACGGCACCCTCGGGGACGCGGATGCCGAAGCTGTCCTCCAGCACCTGGTGGAGTTCGCCGGGGCCGGACAGCAGCCGCTCCTTGATCGTCCCGTCCCCGGCCGTCTCGACCAGGTCGAGCCCGGCGAGCGACCGATGGGAGGAGTCGGGCAGGGCGCGCTGCGCGTACACCGCCTGCTGGAACGGTGAGTGGGGGCTGGTCGCGACGTACCAGTTGATCATCTCGAAGTCCGGGCCCTCGAACGGCTCCCGTGTGAAGGCGTACTGCGCCTCCCAGCTCCCGCCCTTCTCCGCCTGCAGCTCCCACATCTCCAGCGGCCCGCCGTGCGCCACCGTGACGAGCCGGTGACGGCGCGGAGCGTCGTGCAGTTCCGCCCCCGCCACCAGCTCGATCGGCTCCAGGAGCGCGCCGATGCTCCCGAATCCGACATCGGCCACGTACGGGGTCGCCACGCCCGGCACGTCCACCCGCAGCAGTAGGTGGCTGCGCGGCCGGATGTCCCCCGGCGCCGCACCCAGCACCACCCGGCCGGCTAGCAGCGTCACGGTGAAGCCCAGCTGCCGCAGGGCGGTCCCGAAGAGGGTGTTGTGCTCGTAGCAGTAGCCGCCCCGCCCGCCGCGGACGAGCTTGGCCTCCAGATCGGCCACGTCCAGGGAGGGCGCCGAGCCGAGCACCGGGTCCAGGTTCTCGAACGGGATGCCCAGGGCGTGCGCCCGGTGCAGGGACCGCAGCACCTCCACCGTGGGGTGGGGCTCCCCGGTCCAGCCGATCCTGGCGAAATAGGCGTCGAGGTCGAGTGTCATACCCCGACCGTACGCAGGCGGGGCCGCGCGGCGCCTCAGGCTGTGTGACCAGGCGCCGCGACCGGGGGGACCAGGACTTCGGACCGAGCCCGAACGGGCCCAGCGGACCCAGGGCCTCGTTCAGCGAGACGCCCCGCGGCGTGAGCGAATACTCCACCCGGGGCGGCACCTCGGCGTGCTCCTCGCGGTGCACGGAGCCCTACGCGAGCACGTTCTCCGCGGTGCGCGGGCCGACGCGGCCGCGGCTGGAAATGACCCCTTGTGATGGCCTGACATCTGCGCCACCATGCGCATGTCAAAAGCCGGAAGATCTCCGGTCCTTGGCGTCACTGGAGGGGACCCCCCACATGCACAAGCCTCTCATCGGTGCGTTTCTTGCTGCCCTGCTCCTGGGGGCGGGCGTCACGCCCGCCGCCGCGGCCGCATCCGTACAGGCGCGAGAAGCCGCCACCGAGACCACCCCCACCGCGAAGGCCGTGACCTTCGCCGGGACCGTCGCACTCAGCAACTGTTCGGGTTCCGTCGTCCGTTCGCCCGACTCCGCCCCCACCGACCCCGCCCTCGTGCTCTCCAACGGGCACTGCCTGGAGACCGGTTTCCCGGGCCCCGGCGAGGTGCTCGTCGACCGCCCGTCCACGCGGACGTTCACGCTGCTCGACGCCTCGGGCAGTGGCGTCGGCACGCTGAAGGCGAGCAGGATCGCGTACGGCACCATGACCGACACCGACCTCTCGCTCTACGAACTCACCTCCACCTACCAGCAGATAGACGACAGCTACGGCATCCAGGCGCTGGAGCTGGAGACCGCGCACCCGGTGGCGGGCACCGCCATCACCGTCGCGTCGGGCTACTGGAAGCGCACCTACAGCTGCGACATCGACGGCTTCGTCCACCAGCTCAAGGAGGGCCGGTGGACCTGGAAGGACTCCGTCCGCTACACCCCGGAGTGCCGGACGATCGGCGGTACGTCGGGTTCGCCGGTGATCGACGACGCCACCGGAAAGGTGGTCGCCGTCAACAACACCGGCAACGAGAGCGGCCAGGAGTGCACGGACAACAACCCGTGCGAGGTCGACGAGAACGGCGAGGTGACCGTCCGCGAGGGCATCAACTACGCCCAGCAGACGTACACCATGGTCCCGTGCATCGGCACCGGCAGCAAGATCGACCTGGACCGGGAGGGCTGCGGGCTGCCCAAGCCGTAGGGGTACCCACCCCGTAGGCGTGGGGTACCCACCCCGTAGGCGTGGGGTACCCACCCCGTAGGCGCGCCGGGCGGCCCTGGGCCTCAGTGCCGCCCGGTGTCCGTCGTGGGGGGTTCAGGCCGCCCCCGCGCCCCGGACCGCCCGGCCCGCCAGCACCGAGGTGCGCCGGCCGTCCTCGATGACGAAGCGGCCGTCGATCAGCACGTGCGGGATGCCCACCGGCGGCGTGCGCGGCTCCTCGAACGTGGAGCCCGCCGCCACCGTCTCCGGGTCGAACAGCACCAGGTCCGCGCGGTACCCCTCGCGCACCAGGCCCCGGTCCGCCAGCCGCAGCCGGGCGGCCGGACGCGAGGTCAGGCGGGCCACGCACTCCTCCAGCGAGAGGATGCCCAACTCCCGCGCGTAACGGCCAAGATACTGCGGGAACGTGCCGTAAGCCCTCGGGTGCGGCTTGTCGCCCTGGAGGATGCCGTCGCTGCCGCCGGTGTGCACCGGGTGGCGCATGATCTGCTGGACGTTCTCCTCGTGCCCCACGTGCTGGAGGATCGTCGTCCCGAGCCGGTCCTCGGTGAGCAGCCGCCGCGCGGTCACCCAGGGCTCCTCGCCCCGCAGCGCCGCCGACTCCGCCACCGTACGGCCCACGTACTCGGCCAGGTGAGGTGCGCTGACGCCCGAGATCTCGATGGTGTCCCACTCGATCGGCACCCCGTGACAGCCGTCCGAGCCCAGCACTTCCAGTTGGTGCCGGATCTTCTCCGCGCTCTCCGGGTCCGCGAGCCGGGTCAGGACCGATTCCGGGCCGCCCTCGCCCGCCCAGCTCGGCAGCATGGCCACGAGCGTTGTGCAGCCCGGGGTGTAGGGGTAGGTGTCGAGCGATATGTCGGCCCCGGCGGCGAGCGCGTCGTCGAGCAGGGCGAGAAGATCCGGCGCTCTGCCCTTGTTCACGCCGAAGTTCATGGTGGCGTGGGCGAGATGCAGGGCGCAGCCGGCGTTCCGGGTGAGCTGCACCATCTCCTCGTACGCTTCGAGAGCTCCGGCCCCGTAACTGCGGTGGTGGGGGCAGTAGTAGCCGCCGTGGCGGGCCACCACCCGGCACAGTTCGGTGAGTTCGGCGTCGTCCGCGTACATCCCGGGGGTGTAGGTCAGCCCGGACGACATGCCGACCGCGCCCTCGCCCATGCCCTGGTCCACCAGTTCCTTCATCCGGGCCAGTTCGGCGTCGGTGGCGGGGCGGTCGTCCCAGCCGACGGCGTACATCCGTACCGTGCCCTGCGGGATCAGGTAGGCGGCGTTGACGGCGATGCCCTGGCCGCCGAAGTTGCGGTCCAGGCGGTCCAGATAGCCGCCGACCGTGCGCCAGTCGAAGTCGATGTCGGAGCCGTCGCCGTTCCAGCCGGTGATGGAGCGGCGCACCTCGGCGAGTGCGCGGTCGTCGACGGGGGCGTACGACAGGCCGTCCTGGCCCAGCACTTCGAGGGTGACCCCCTGCGCCGCCTTCGCGCTGTGGTCCGGGTCGCGCAGCAGCGCCAGGTCGCTGTGGGCGTGCATGTCGATGAAGCCGGGGGCCAGGGCGAGGCCGTCGGCGTCGACCGTGCGGGTGCCGGTGGGGCGCGGGCCGGGGGAGCCCTCGTGGTGGATCTCGGCGATCCGGCCGCCGTCGACCGCCACATCGGCGCGGTAGGCGGGCTCGCCGGTGCCGTCGACGACGAGAGCGTCGCGCAGGACCAGGTCCATGGGTGACCTTTCGGAGAGCGGAAGCGGAACGGCTCAGAAGAACGTGCGGATGTAGTCGCCGACCGTGCCGTCCGCCTCCACCAGCGGGATCAGCTGCCACTTGTCGAAGCTCGTGCAGGGGTGCGAGAGGCCCATGCCGACCCAGTCGCCCACCTCCAGCTCGGCCCCCGCCTCCGTACGGACCCAGGTGTGCTGGTCGGAGAGGCCGGTGACCGTGATTCCGGTGGCGGGGCGGACCGAGCCGTCCCGGGCGGAGCGGACCACCTGCGCCTCGGGCAGGTCCAGGTCGTACGCCGCGTCCCGCTTGCCCGCGTTCAGGAACGCCTGCTCGCCGGTCGGGCGGGAGACGACCTGGGCCCAGAGGCGGAAGGCGGGCTCCAGCGCGCCTTCCTCGGGGACGCGGTTGAACGGGGTGAGGTGCTTGTAGTGGCCGTCGTCGTGCGAGACGTACGCGCCGGAACGGAGCAGCTTGAGCACGGGGGAGCTGAGTTCGCCGATCTCCGCGAAGACGTCCGCGACCGCGTCGAACCAGGCGCTGCCGCCCGCGCTGATGACGATCTCCTCGGCGCCGGTGAACCGCTTCTCGCCGTCGAAGCCGGCCGCGAGCTGGATCAGGCGGCGCAGCCACGCCCGCACCCGCTCGGGGTCCGCGTCCGGCACCTCGCCCTCGTACCCGGCCACGCCCACCAGGCGCAGCGACCCGGCCGCCGCCACCGCGTCGGCCACCGCCGCGCAGTCGGCCCCGGTCCGGGCGCCGGTGCGCGCGCCCTCGCCCGCGCCGAGCTCCACGACCACGTCGAGGGGGCGGGTGGCGCCCGCCGCGCTCAGGGCCTCCTCCATCAGCTCGACCCCGCGCACGGAGTCGGCGTAACAGATGAAGCGGAACTCCGGGTCGGCCGTCATCTCGTCGGCCAGCCAGCGCAGCGCGACCGGGTCGACCAGCTCGTTGGCGAGGAAGATCCGCCCGATCCCGTACGCGCGGTAGACCCGGGCCTGGTGCGGCACGGCGGCTGTGATGCCCCAGGCACCGCGCTTCAGCTGGTCCGCGAAGAGCTGCGGGGACATGGAGGTCTTGCCGTGCGGGGCGAAGGCGAGGCCGTGGCGTTCCGCGTACGTCTCCAGCAGGGCGAGGTTGTGCTCGACGGACTCGGCGGAGAGGGCGAGGACGGGGGTGGTGAACCCGCCGGTGAAGAGGTTGCGGCGCTCGGCGGACAGGGCTGCGACGGTCAGGCCCTCGGCGTCGGGCGGGAGCGCCTTGAAGCGGTGGTCGACGCGTTCTTCGGCGAGACCGGCGGCCAGCTGTTCGGCTCGGGCGGTGAGGCTTTCGGCTGCCAAGGGAAGCTCCTCGAAATACGTTGCATCCTGTGCAACACTCATTGCGCATATCGCTCAACGCTGTCTAACATCCGAGCCGACGCGCGGTCAATGGTGACCAGCGGCCCGCACGCCGATCAGCGAGGAGCCTTCAGTGTCCGGACCCGCAGGAGGGACGGCCCGCGCCGCCACGACCACCGATGTCGTCTGTCTCGGTGAGTCCATGGTGACGTTCCTGCCCTCGCAGCCCGGCCGCCTCGCCGATGTGCCGTCCTTCGGGCGGGGGATCGGGGGTGCCGAGTCCAACGTGGCCTGCGCGCTCGCCGCCGCCGGGCACCGGGCGGCGTGGGTGGGACGGGTCGGAGCGGACGGCTTCGGCGACCACCTGGTCGAGACGATCGCGGGGTACGGGGTCGATACGTCGGCCGTGCGGCGGGACCCGGTCCGGCCGACGGGCATCTACTTCCGTACGGCGACGGATCGCGGGGCGGGTGTGCACGAGGTGGCGTACTACCGGGCGGGGTCCGCGGCGTCGGCGATGTCGCCGGCGACTGTGCCGTACGAGGAGGTCTTCGCCGGGCGCGTCCTCCACCTCTCCGGGATCACGGCGGCGTTGTCGGCGGAATGCCTGGAGCTGCTGCGGGACCTGACCGCGCCCCGGCCCGGGCGGCCCCTGGTGTCGTTCGACGTCAACCATCGGCCGCACCTGTGGCGGGGCGCCGACGCTTCCGTGCTGCTGGAGCTGGCCCGGCGGGCCGATGTGGTGTTCGTGGGCGAGGACGAGGCGGAGGAGGCCTGGGGGGTCGTGGGCGCGGAGGCGATCCGGGCGGCGCTGCCGGAGCCGGGCGTGGTGGTCGTGAAGCGGGGGAGCGCGGGCGCGACGGTGTTCTCGGAGCGCCGCCCCGGACCCCGCTCCTCGAACGCCGGAGGGGCTGAATCCGGCCCGGCCTCGCGCTCCGTGGAAGGCGCCGGGGCTGAATTCGGCCCGGCCTCGAGCTACCCGGAAGGCGCCGGGGCTGAGATCGCTCCGGACCGGCGCTCCACGGAAGCCGCCCAGGCCGCAGGCGGCGACACCGTCACCGTCGTCCCCGCCCTCCACGTCGACGTCGTCGCCGCCGTCGGAGCCGGGGACGCCTTCGCCGCCGGGTTCCTCTCCGCCACCCTGCGAGGCCTCCCCGTACGGGACCGGGCCCGGCACGGGCACCTCATGGCCGCCGCCGTCCTCACCGTCGCCGGCGACCTCACCGACCCGCCCGCCCGCGACCACGCCGACCGTCTCGTCGCCCTCGACGACGGGGCCTGGGGGAGACTTCGTCTCGGCCCCGGCTGGACCGCAGCCGACCGGGCCCCCGAGGAGGTACGTACGTCATGAGCCAGACCGTCGACCGGGCACTCAGCATCCTGCCGCTGCTCGCCCAGGGACCCGCCGACCTCGGCCAGGTCGCCGAGCGGCTCGGCGTCCACAAGTCCACGGCGCTGCGCCTGCTGCGTACGCTCCACGAGCACGGGCTCGTCTACCGCCAGCAGGACCAGCGCTACCGCCTCGGCGCCCGCCTCTTCGCGCTCGCCCAGGAGGCCGTCGAGAACCTCGACGTACGCGAGATCGCCCACCCCCACCTGGTCGGACTCAACGACCGGTGCGGGCACACCGTGCACCTCGCGGTCTACGAGGAGCAGGAAGTCCTCTACATCGACAAGGTCGAGAGCCGTTACCCGGTCCGGATGTACTCGCGGATCGGCAAGCCCGTCGCGATCACCGTCGCGGCCGTGGCCAAGCTGCTGCTCGCCGACCTCACCGAGCCCGAGCGGCGAGCGATCGCCGAGAAGCTCGACTACCCCGTGTACACGTCCCGTTCGACGCCCAACGCGGCCGCCTTCCTCAAGGAGCTGGCCGTCGTGCGCGAACAGGGATGGGCCACCGACCTCGGTGGCCACGAGGAGTCCATCAACTGCATCGGCGCCCCGATCCGCGGCGCGGACGGGCGGGTCGTCGCGGCCATGTCCGTGTCCGCACCGAACGTGGTCGTCACGGCCGAGGAACTCCTCACCCTGCTCCCGCTGGTCCGGCGCACCGCCGAGACCATCAGCCGGGAGTACTCCGGCACCAACCGACCCAGGAAAGCCTGATCGCCATGACCGAGAAGACCGCCCTCACCCCCTCCACCCACACCACGCCGCCGGCGAAGTTCTCGCACGGCGTGCGGAAGGGGAACATCCTCCAGGTCGCCGGCCAGGTCGGCTTCCTCCCGGCCGTCGACGGCCAGACCCCGACCCCCGCCGGCCCGACCCTGCGCGAGCAGACCCTCCAGACCTTCGCCAACGTCAAGGCGATCCTGGAGGAGGGCGGCGCGAGCTGGGACGACGTCATGATGATGCGCGTCTACCTCACGGACGTGGACCACTTCGCGGAGATGAACGAGATCTACAACGCGTACTTCGCCGGGCAGAACCTCAAGGAGGCCCCCTCGGCCCGTACGACGGTCTACGTCGGCCTGCCCCAGGGGCTGCTGATCGAGATCGACGCCCTCGCGGTACTCAGCTGACCGCTCACGGACCCACCGAACGTCCAGCCCCACCGATCGTCTGATCCTCTTGCCTCACCCGCACCATCCCTCCCCCTCGCCGTACGGCACGGCGCCCCGCTCCCCGGGGGCGCCGTGCCGCGCTCCCCCCTGCCCTCCAGCACCATCGGAGTCCCCTTGTCGCCCGCCGCCACCCCACCGCCGGTCGAGACGCCACCGCACACCGGTGGCCTGCTCCTCCTGATCGACGGCACCGCCGGTCTGCTGACCGTCGCCGCCCTCGGTATCGCGCTCCTCCTCTTCCTGATCATCAAGGTCAGGCTCCAGCCCTTCGTCGCCCTGCTCGCGGTCTCCATAGCCGTCGGCCTCGGCGCCGGGCTCTCGGTCACCGAACTCTTCGGCACCGTGCAGAAGTCCGCCGCCGTCTCGGTCATCGAGTCCGGCATGGGCGGCATCCTCGGCCATGTCGCGATCATCATCGGGCTCGGCACGATGCTCGGCGCGATCCTCGAGGTCTCCGGCGGGGCCGAGGTGCTCAGCGCCCGCCTGCTGAACCTCTTCGGCGAGAAGCGGGCCCCGCTCGCGATGGGCCTGACCGGTCTGATCTTCGGTGTCCCGGTCTTCTTCGACGTCGGCATCTTCGTCCTCGCGCCGATCGTGTACGCCGCCGCCAAGCGCTCCGGAAAATCGATCCTGCTCTACGCGATGCCGCTGCTGGCGGGTCTGTCGATGACCCACGCGTTCCTGCCCCCGCACCCGGGCCCGGTGGCCGCCGCCGGACTCTTCAACGTGTCGCTGGGCTGGGTCATCCTGATGGGCGCCGTCGTCGGTACACCGTCCGTCCTCGCCGCCTGGGTGTACGCCGCCTGGATCGGGAAGCGGATCTTCGTCGACGTACCGCAGGACATGGTGGAGGCCGCCGCCGAGGCGAAGGAGGCCGTCGCCGCCGAGCAGCGGGCCGCCGGGGTCACCCCGCACGAGAAGCCGGTCCCGCTCCTCACGGTCCTCGCGATCATCGGGACCCCGCTGCTCCTGATCCTCGCCGCGACGTTCTCCTCCATCGCGCTGGCCCCTTCGCCCCTCCGCTCGGTCGTGGAGTTCTTCGGCAACCCGTTCGTGGCCCTGACGATCGCCCTGTTCCTCGCGTACTACCTGCTCGGCATCCGCCGCGGCTGGTCCCGCAAGTCGCTGGAATCGGTCTCCACGTCCTCGCTCAAGCCCGTCGGCAACATCCTGCTGGTGGTCGGCGCGGGCGGCATCTTCGGCGCCGTACTCAAGGGCAGCGGCATCGCGGACGCGCTGGCCGACACCTTCAACGACGTCGGCCTGCCGGTCATCCTGCTCGCCTGGCTGATCTCGGTCGTCCTGCGCGTCGCCCAGGGCTCGGCCACCGTCGCGATCGTGACCACGGCCGGGATCGTGGTCCCGCTGGTCGAGGGCCAGGACCTGTCCCAGGCCCACCTCGCGCTGATCATCATGGCCATCTCGGCGGGCTCGATCTTCGCCTCGCACGTGAACGACGGCGGCTTCTGGATGGTGTCGAAGTACTTCGGCATCTCCGAACGCGACACCTTGAAGTCCTGGACTGTGCTGGAGACCGTGCTGTCGGTGGCGGGCTTCGTGGTCGCGGCACTGCTGAGCCTGGTGATCTAGCGGTGTGGCCCGGGAGGCCGGCCGGCCTCCCGGGCCTTCCCTCAGCTTCCCTTGCGCGCCACGTAGTAGACGTTGAGGATATCGCCCTCCACCTCACGCACCGCGACGTCCCCGAAGCCCGCCTCCTTCAGCATCCGCAGCGCGGTCTGCCTGCCCCACGCGGTCCCCAGCCCCGCACCGCCCTCGCTCAGCGAGGTCGTCATGCAGTAGAAGACGGAGAAGGCGTAGAGCGTGGGGCCCAGCGGCAGGTCCAGGTTCTCCTCCAGCTTGCTGGAGGCCGCGATGTCCCCCATCAGGAACACCCCGCCGTCCCGCAGCGCTCCGGCGACGGCCGCCAGGGTCTCCGCAGGGCGGGCCAGGTCGTGGATCACGTCGAAGGCGGTGATCAGGTCGTACGGCCCGGTCACCGCGGCCGCGTCCGCCAGGTCGAAGCGGGCGTTCTCCAGGCCCAGCCGTTCCGCCTCCGCCCGGGCCGCCGCGATGCCGCCCTCCGACATGTCCACCCCGCGGAACCGGCTGGCCGGGAACGCCCGCGCCAGCAGGTTGACCGCGTGCCCCTGGCCCGTACCCACATCGAGCACGTCCAGCCCGCCGCCCGGGCCCAGCCGCTCCGGCAGACCGGGGACGAGCGGGATGATCGCGTCGACCAGCGCCGCGTCGTACACCCGCGCCGTCTCCTCCGCCTGAAGCTCCTGGAACTTCGGATACGAGGAGTACGGCACCCCGCCCCCGTCCCGGAACGCCGTGACCACCTCGTCCTCGACCAGCCCGATCAGGGCCAGGTCCTGGAGGAAGGAGGCCAGGTTGTCGGGCCCGGCGGCGCGGCACAGGGAGGCGGCATGCTCGGGCGGCAGCCGGTAGGTACCGTCCGCCGGGTCGTACTCGACGATCCCGCCCACGGTCACCCCGCCCAGCCACTCGCGCACATAGCGCTCGTCCAGCCCGGCGGCCCCGGCGATCTGATCACTGGTCGACGGCGGCAGCTCCGCCATGACGTCGAACAGCCGCGTCCGGTGTCCGAGACTGCACAGATACCCCAGGCAGGAATCGTTGAGCACCTGCAGCATCCGCCCGGCGGACGCATCCTGCCGGACCGGATCCGTCGCCTGCTGATTCATGGAAGTCATGGCGCCTCCTCAGGAAGGCCACAGCGCGCGGGCCGGAACCGCGTCCCTTCTCCCCCTGTCCACCGCTCACTGCCGACCGACGGGTCCCCCGGCAAACGCTACGCCGCCCCGCACGGAATGGCGTGTGCTCGCCCCGGCCTTAGCAGACGGCCATGACCTGGACGTCGTACCGCGGGATCCACTTGTCGCGGGTGACGATGGTCAGGCCCTCTTGTGCCGCCCCGCCGATTGCGCTTCCTTGATCGGCATGGCGGAGACAAGCGCAACCACAGAGACAGGGGAGCCGGCCTCCCGACCACGTGAGTCCAGCTGGAAGTACATCGGCCCCGGCATCGTCGTCGCGGCGACCGGGGTCGGGGCCGGCGACCTGGTCGCGACGCTGATCGCGGGCAGCAAGTTCGGGTACACCCTGATGTGGGCGGCGGTGATCGGCTGCGTCGTCAAGATCTCGCTCGCCGAGGCGGCCGGCCGCTGGCACCTGGCGACCGGACGCACGCTCTTCGACGGCTGGCGCAGTATCGGCCCGTGGACCACGGTGTACTTCGCGATCTACGTCGTCGTCTGGGGCTTCATCTACGGGGCGACGGCCATGTCCTCCAGCGCCCTGCCCATCGTGGCGCTGTTCCCCGACGGCCCCGGGCTGAAGTTCTGGGCGATCGTCACCGGGCTGACCGGACTGGCCTTCGTCTGGTTCAACCGGTACGCCGTCTTCGAGAAGGTCATGACGGTCCTGATCGGCATCATGTTCGTCGTGGTCGTGTACGTGGCCGTCCGCGTGGTGCCGGACGCCGGCGCCTCGTTCGCCGGGCTGCTGCCCGTACTGCCGGACGGTTCGCTGCTCTACACGCTCGGGCTGATCGGCGGGGTCGGCGGCACGATCACCATGGCGGCGTACGGGTACTGGGTCAACGCCAAGGGGTGGGGCAACTCCTCCTGGATGAAGGTGATGCGGCTCGACAACCGGGTCGCCTACATCACCACAGGGATCTTCGTCGTGGCGATGCTCATCGTCGGCGCCGAGCTGCTGCACGCCTCGCAGATCGCCCTCACCTCGGGCGACCGCGGGCTGATCGATCTGGGCAAGGTGCTGGAGGACCGGTTCGGTTCGGCGACCGCCACGCTCTTCCTCGTCGGATTCTTCGCCGCGTCGTTCTCGTCGCTGATCGGGGTCTGGCACGGGGTGAGCCTGATGTTCGCCGACTTCGTGGAGCGGTTCCGGGCCCCTTCCGCCGCGGACGCCTCGGGCAAGGAGCACGCGGGTCCGGCCGTCGTCGACCGTCAGCAGCGGTCCCTGCCGTTCCGCGCGTACCTGCTCTGGCTGACCTTCCCGCCGATGACCCTGCTCTGGCTGGACGAGCCGTTCGGCCTGGTCATCGCGTACGGGGTGCTCGGCGCGTTCTTCATGCCCTTCCTCGCCCTGACCCTGCTGTGGCTGCTCAACTCCTCCCGTACGCCGAGGGAATGGCGCAACGGCCGGCTCAGCAACGGGATGCTGGCCCTCGCCGGGCTGCTGTTCATCGTGCTCTGTGTGCAGCAGGTGCGCGAACTGCCCTGGTGAAGCAGAGAGCTTAGGGAACGCCGCAGCGCCGCCGGGGGAGCGGCGGCGCTGCAGGTTTCGGGGTGGTGATACCGGTTGCGGTTACGGCAGGCTGCGGACGTGCGGGCCGACCGCCTTCGACCAGGCGTTGCCGGCCGTCGCGTCCCAGTTGGTCGACCAGGTCATCGCGCCACGGAGCGACGGGTAGGTCTTCGAGGGCTTGAAGGAGCCGCAGTTGGTGCCCTTGGTCAGGCAGTCCAGCGCGGCGTTCACGACCGACGGGGCGACGTAGCCGCTGCCCGCGCCCCGGGTGGAGGCCGGGACGCCGATGCCGACCTGGGACGGGTCGAGGCCGCCCTCCAGCTGGATGCAGGCGAGCGCGGTGAGGAAGTCCACCGAGCCCTGGGAGTAGACCTTGCCGTCGCAGCCGAGCATCGAACCGCTGTTGTAGTACTGCATGTTGACGACCGTCAGGATGTCCTTGACGTTGAGCGCCGTCTTGAAGTACTCACCCGACGTCGACTGCATGTCGATCGTCTGCGGAGCCATCGTGATGACGAGCCCGCTGCCCGCCTTTGCCGACAGCTGGCGCAGCGCCTTCGTCATGTACGTGGCGTTGAGGCCGTTCTCCAGGTCGATGTCGACCCCGTTGAAGCCGTAGTCCTGCATCAGCGCGTACACCGAGTTGGCGAAGGCGGTGGCGGAGGCGTCGTTGTCGACCCGGACCGTGCCGAGCTCGCCACCGATCGAGATGATGACGTTCTTGCCCTGCGTCTGCTTGGTCTTGATGTCCGCCCGGAACTGGGCGTCGGTGTAGCCGCCCAGCCCGGCGCTGTCGAGCTTGAAGGTGACCGCGCCCGGCGTCGGCGTGGCGTCCGCGAAGGAGACCGCGATGATGTCGTAGTCGGCCGGGACGTCGGTGAGCTTCTGGACGGCCGCGCCGTTGTTGAAGTTCTGCCAGTAACCGGTCACCGCGTGCTTGGGCACGGCGGGGCCGGGGCCGCCCGTACCGGGCTTGGCCGTACGGGCGCTGACGGCGGCGGACCTGACCGACTCGCCGGCCGCGTTGGTGGCGCTCACCGAGAACTGGTACGCCGTGTCGGAGGCCAGCCCCGTGACGGTCGCCGAGGTCCCGGTGGAGGTGGTGGCCTGCACACCGTCCCGGTACACCTTGTAGCCCGTGGCGCCCGGGACCGCGTTCCAGGACAGGGCGACGGAAGAGGTCGTCGTGGCGCCCGCGGCGAGATCGGCGGGTGCCGCCGGGATGACCGGGCCGGGGCCGTCACCGCCGCCACCGCCGTCGGGGCCGGTCACCTCGACGTCGTCGGCGAAGTAGGCGGACTGCCCGTACCAGCCGTGGGTGTAGACGGTCACCGACGTGGTGTTCGCCCCGGTCTTGAAGCTGGTGGACAGCTTGGTCCAGCTGGTGGAGCCGGGCGTCCAGGCGGAGACGTCGGTCGTTCCGCTGCCGGTCACCCCGAGGTAGGCGTAACCGCCCTGCACCCAGGAGCTCAGCGCGTACGTCGAGTTGGGCTTCACGGCCACGGTCTGCGTGCACTTGGCGTGGTCCTGGCCGGCCGGGGTGGCCTTCAGCGCGGACGTGCCACTGCGCACGGGGGTGGAGACGGCGGCGCCGCTGCCGGCGGAACAGGACCAGTTGGCGAGCCCCGACTCGAAGCCCGCGTTCCTCGCGTTGTTCACATCGGCGGCCTGGGCGGTGGAGACGAGTCCGGTGACGGTCAGAGCGCCCGCCGCGATGACGGCCATGGCGCCGCCGAGGAACGGACGGGAGTTGTGCCTTCTGCGTCTTCTGCTGCCTGCGGAGCGTTGCACGTGGGCCTCCGTGGGGAGTTGGTGGTGCGTGGCGGGGGTGGTGCGGCGGTGCGGGCGTGCCGGACGGGCGAGTGCACGGCGGTGGGGACGGGGAAGGCCGTGCGGGTGGAGCGGAAGCGGTCGTCACCGCTGGCGGATAAACTGGTCCAGACCAATCAAGTTGTCAAGACCTCTGGCAGCGAGGGGGACTTCCGAAGGGGTGGGCGGCCACTCGCGCGGGAGGCCTCCGGGGCGCCCGCGGGGTGCTCGGCGAAGCGCCCCGGGCCGGAATTTCTTTGCCGGGAGGCGGCCCGCTACCCGCACCCGCTACCCGCACGGGTGATCTTGCTGAAGGTCTTCGTACCGTGACGGAACCGCCCGCCGAAATGATCCGGAACGCGCCCCTATACGCCCTGACGTGCGGGAATGGAAGCGCGCCCGGATTCCGGATGGCGGGTTCGGTAACGCTCCGCAGTGGCGGGGAAGTTGACCGGAATCGATTTCGTCCTGTTTAGCACCCGACCCCCGTACGAACGGTGTTCGCATGATGACGCACTGGTCTCCGATAACTGTTCTCTGCCTGGTGAGACGTGGCTAAAGTGCTGAGGCAGGAGCACGGAGCAGGAGCGATTGCGGCCGACGTCTCGACGACGGCCGGAGCCGAACGGGGAAGAGCGTGCCGACCGCAATAGCAGTGACGAGTGCAGATCTGGTGCTGCCGCCCACCGATCAGCAGACACCGACCGCGGCCCTGCTCCAGGCCCCCGAAGCCCAGGTCCTGGAACTGGCGATCGGCGACATGCATCTGCTGCTCGAACAGCACGGATACGTGATCGCCCTCTACCCCTCCGGCATCCGGCCCGAGCACGAACGCCGCCTCCACTCCATCCGCTCGGTCCTGGAGAGCGACCGGATCGCTCTGGTCAAGGTCGATCTGCCGCCCCTCGGCGTGGCCGTCCTGGTCCGCCAACTGCGGCAGTTGTCCATCTGTGACTTCAGCCCCGGGGTCGTCGCCTCCGCCGCCCGGCTGCTGTCGCACTACGTCTACGCGGGCGCCCTGCTCAACTCGGTCGCCAAGCTCGACCGGGTCCCGGTCAGCCTCAAGAGCCACGCCAGGTCATGGGTCCCCGGCTCCCAGTTCGCCGTACTCGCCGGCCCCGAACCGCAGCTCGTCAAAGTGGGCCCGGCCGCCGAACCCCTGGCCGGACCGGAATTCCATACGCATCTACTCGTCGCCAAGGGGCAGTTGCAGTCGGACTGGGTACAGGAGACCCTCGCGCCCGCCTGGAAGGTCCAGGCCGTACACGAGACGCGAGTCCCCGCCGATTCCCCGCGCTGGTGGGGCACGGGCAAGCTGGTGGAGTTCGCCGCCCATCTCCCGGACCTCTCCGTGCTGTACCAGCTGGTCTCCTCCGTCCGCCGGGAGAGATGCCACTGGTGCCAGATGGAACTCATCGGTGACCGCTGCGCCTTCTGCTCCGCACCGCTCGCCGCCCCCGAGAACCGCAGGCCCTCCAGCGGTGTCCTTCAGTTGGAAGCCGGCGAGCGCTCCGGCCCCTAGGCCCGCCCGGCCCCGGCGCTCGGCCCCCGGCCCGTACCGCCTCACCGCGCATCCCTCTCTGTCCGCTGCCCCACGCATCCGATTCGAACGAGGTTGTCCGGCCATGAACTCCCGCCAGCGCCGCGGCGTGATACTCCTGCTCCTGTCGGTCCTGTGTGCCTTCGGTGCCTTCGCCGGCGTGCTCTCGGTGATCAGCGATGTGAACTCCAAGGTGGGGCCCGAAGTGACCGCCTACCAGCTGAAGACCGATGTGGCCCCTTATACGGCCCTGAACAGCGGTCAGTTCGAGAAGATCACGATGCCCAAGCGCTGGCTCTCGGAGAACGCGGTGACCGACCTGCGGGAGGTAGAGGCCAAGATCGCCGTCACCGAACTCCGCGCGGGCTCGCTGCTCCAGTCGGACATGATGGTGCGCAAGCCCGAACTCCGCGCCGGCGAGCAGGAGATCGCCATCATGATCGACGCCGCCACCGGCGTCGCGGGCAAGATCACCCCCGGCGCCACGGTCAACGTCTACGCCACCTTCGCCGGTGAGCAGCAGGAGAACGGCAATCCCGCCCAGTCCAAGGTCATCGTCTCCAACGCCAAGGTGCTGGAGGTCGGCAAGCTCACCGCACTGAACCCGAGCGGCGACGACCGGCGCACCCAGATCACCGAAGCCGTGCCGATCACCTTCGCACTGAACACGCTGGACACCCAGCGCATCGCCTACGCCGAGTCCTTCGCGGAGCACGTACGTCTCGCACTCGTCGCCCCCGGCAGCGACGGCACCATCCGCCCGGGCGACCGCACCTACACCCTCGACAAGGACAAGTGAGGGACCGGATGACCACCAGAATCCTCCCGGCGGTGGGCGACCCCGACGCGGCCCGCTCCCTCACCACTCTGCTCAGCCAGCTGCCCGACGCCGAACCGGCGGGCCCGGTCACCGACTCGACCCAGCTGATCGACACCCTGGCCCGCCTCGCGGGCGAGGCCCTGGACGAGCTGCCCGAAGTGGTGCTGGTGCACGAGCGGATCGGCCCGGTCCCGGCCCTTGAGCTGATCCGGGAGGTGTCCCTGCGGTTCCCCTCCGTCGGGGTCGTCATGATCACCACGGATGCCGGTCCCCAGCTCTTCGCCGACGCGATGGACTCCGGCGCCCGCGGCCTGGTCACCCTGCCGGTGGGATACGAGGAGCTCGCCAACCGGGTCCAGGCGGCAGCCCAGTGGTCCACCGGCGTACGCCGCCACCTCTCCTCCGCCGGCGATGTCTTCGCCGGCCCCGGCGGCACGGTCGTCACGGTCACCGGTGCCAAGGGCGGCGTCGGCGCCACCGTCACCGCCATTCAGCTCGCCCTGGCCGCCCAGGCGTCCGGCCACACCGTCGCTCTGGTCGACATGGACCTCCAGACCGGGGACATCGCCTCCTTCCTCGACGTACAGTTCCGGCGCTCCCTCGTCGACCTCGCCCTGATCACCGACATCTCCCCCCGGGTGCTCGCCGACGCCGTCTTCTCCCACTCCACCGGCCTCGCGCTGCTGCTGGCCCCCGGCGAGGGCGAACGCGGCGAGGAGGTCAGCGACCGCTCGGCCCGCCAGATCGTCAGCGCCCTGCGCTCCCGGTACGAGATCGTCGTCATCGACTGCGGCGGCCAGATGAACGGGGCCAACGCGGCGGCCATCGAGATGGCGGACACGGCCCTGCTGGTGACGACCCCGGACGTGGTCGCGGTGCGCGGCGCGAAACGCGTCGTACGGATGTGGGAACGGCTCCAGATCCGCAAGGCCGAGGAGACGGTCACCCTCGTCAACCGCTTCACCCGCAACACCGAGATCCAGCCACCGCTGATCCAGAAGATCACCGGCACCCGGGTCGCCGCGGCGGCGGTCCCCGCCAACTTCAAGGAGCTCCAGGCCGCCGTCGACTCCGGCCGCCTGCACGAACTGGACGCCAAGAGCACCGTCAAGCAGGCCCTGTGGGGTCTGGCCGGAGAGCTGGGCATCGTCAAAGCGAGCGCTACGCCCAAGAAGGGCGGCGCCCTGGCCAAGAGGAACAGCGGCACCTTCAAGAACGACCGGGGCTCCGTCGGACGCCCGCGCCGCCGGCGCGGCGGGCCCGCAGACGCCGAGGGGACACGTTGAGCGATGACGACCACCACAAGGACGGCCCGCACAGGCATACGGGGGCTCAGGGACCTCCGGGAGCGCCCCGGCCCCAGGCGTCTTCGGCGCCTCCGGGGGGATGACCGGGGGCAGACCGCGGTCGAGTTCCTGGGCATGACCCCCTTCATCATCCTGATCATGCTCGTGCTCTGGGAGTGCGCCCTGATCGGTTACACCTTCAGCCTCGCGGGCAACGCGGCGGACGTGGGCGCGCGCAAGGGGAGCGGAGCGGAGTACGGGGCGGGCGCGGCGTGCCGGGCGGGTGCGATGGAGGACCTGCCCGACGCCTGGTCGAGTGCGGCCCGGGTGAGCTGCGGCCGGGGCTCGGGCCTCTACGAGGCGAAGGTGACGCTCAAGGTGCCGGTGCTGGTGCCCGGCCTGTTCAACCTCGACATCCCCATCACGGGCGAAGCCGGATCGGCGCTGGAGGACTGAGTGATGACGACCATGCCGTTCAGCGCACGCCTCCGGGCCGGGCGAGCCAGGAAGGACCGGGACCGGGGCCAGGTAGCCATGGAGTACCTCGGCTTCCTCCCCCTCCTGCTCCTCGTCGCCATGGGGGCCCTCCAGCTCGGCCTCGCCGCCTACGCCGCCAACCAGGCGGGCACGGCCGCACGCGCCGGAGCCCGTACGGCGGCCAGCTACGACGCCCACGGCGACCCGCGGTCGACGGCCCGCAGCGCGGTGAGCGGCTGGCTGGGCGACGGCGGGTTCCGTTACGCCCAGAGCGGCGGCCGGGACATCACCGTCACGGTCGAGGTCAAGGTCCCCCTGGTCGTCCCCGGCCTGGACGGCTGGTGGGCGAAGCGGAGTGCCACGATGCCGCGGGAGTAGCGCCACGGACGGCACGGACGCCCTGGGCCGGCCGGAGGAACAGCACCATCCGCGACACCGAGGAGAGTTGGGCAGATGAGCCTGCGGGCACGCATGACCGCCCCGGACGAGCACGGCGGCGCACGGGAGGACGGCCACATGGTGGCCACCTACCGGGCCAAGCTCCTGGAGGAGATCGACCTCGCGGAGATGTCCTCGCTGGCCGCCGCCGACCGGCGGGCCCGTCTGGAGCGCGTACTCGGCCACATCATCAGCCGCGAGGGCCCGGTCCTCTCCACCGTCGAGCGCTCGCAGCTGATCCGGCGCGTCGTGGACGAGGCGCTCGGCCTCGGCATCCTGGAACCGCTCCTGGAGGACGCGTCGATCACCGAGATCATGGTGAACGGCCCGGACCAGATCTTCGTCGAGCGCAGCGGCAAGGTCGAGCAGCTCCCGATGCGCTTCGGCTCGCACGAGCAGCTGATGCAGACCATCGAACGCATCGTGTCGACCGTGAACCGCCGTGTGGACGAGTCGAATCCGATGGTCGACGCGCGGCTCCCCAGCGGTGAACGTGTCAACGTGATCATCCCGCCGCTCTCCCTGACCGGCGCCACGCTCACCATCCGCCGCTTCCCGCGCTCCTTCACCCTCCAGGAGATGATCGGCTTCGGTTCGCTGGACGAGCAGATGCTGATCCTGCTCGCCGGGCTCGTCCAGGCCAAGTTCAACATCATCGTCTCGGGCGCCACCGGCACCGGAAAGACGACGCTCCTCAACGCGCTCTCCGGGCTGATCCCCAACACCGAGCGCATCGTCACCATCGAGGACTCCGCCGAACTCCAGCTCCAGCAGAACCATGTGATCCGGCTGGAGTCCCGCCCGGCCAACGTCGAGGGCAAGGGCCAGATCACCATCCGCGACCTGGTCCGCAACTCCCTGCGTATGCGCCCCGACCGCATCGTCGTCGGTGAGGTCCGCGGCGGCGAGTCCCTCGACATGCTCCAGGCGATGTCGACCGGCCACGACGGCTCGCTCGCCACCGTCCACGCCAACAACGCCGAGGACGCGCTGATGCGTCTGCAGACCCTCGCCTCGATGTCCGAGGTGGAGATCCCCTTCGAGGCGCTGCACGACCAGATCAACAGCGCCGTCGACGTGATCGTCCAGCTCACCCGGCACGCCGACGGCACCAGGAAGATCACCGAGATCGCGGTGCTCGACTCGCACGGCCGCGACCCGTACCGGATCGTCACGGTGGCCCGGTTCGACGGGCAGCCGATGGCGGCGGACGGCCGCATCCACGGCCGCTTCCGGTACCTGCCGCTGCCCCGCAGGGTCGCCGACCGTCTCTACATGGCGAGCCAGCCCATTCCGCAGGCGTTCGGCATCGCGGAGAGCGCCGAACAGCTCGCCATCCGAGAGGCCAACTAGGTAACGAGCCATGGACAACGTCAACCTCCCCCTGCTCACCGTCGGCGCCACCCTGATCGCCTGCGTGCTCGGCGTGACGGGCCTGTACGCCTACTCCGGCGGCAAGGCCGACCGCGACGCGCTCGTCGAGCGGCTCTCCCACGTCGGCCAGGTCCCCGAGACGGGCCGGCGCCGCCGGTTCAGGGGCGTGGACCGGCGGCTGCGGGCCACCGCGCTCGGCCGGAAACTGGAGCTGAAGCTCGCGGCGACCGGCATGGAGCTCACCCCCGGCGAGTTCTTCGTCTACGCGCTGCTGGCGATGGCCGGGCTGTGGATGATCGCCTCCTCCATGCTCGCGGCCTTCTTCGGCCCGGTCGCCGCGCTGATCGGCCTGTGGGGCACCAACGCCTTCCTCAACTGGCAGCGGACCAAGCGCACCGAACGTTTCATCAACCAGCTCCCCGAGCTCTCCCGCATCCTGGCCAACGCCACCCAGGCGGGCCTGGCCCTGCGCACCGCGCTCTCCATGGCGGCGGAGGAGCTGGAGGACCCGGCGGGCGAGGAACTGGCCCGCGTAGCTCGACGTCTTGCCGTCGGGGAGTCCCTGGACGAGGCGCTGAGCGAGCTGACGGACCGGCTCCCCTCCCGCGAACTGGTCGTCCTGGTCACCACGCTGGTCCTCTCCAACCGGGCCGGCGGTACGGTCGTCAGCTCGCTGCGCAACCTCACCGAGACCCTGGAGGAGCGCAAGGAGACCCGCCGCGAGGTCAAGACCCAGCTCTCCCAGGTCACCGTCACCGCCTACGCCGTGCCCGCCTTCGGTGTCGGCGCGATGCTCCTGATGAACGCGGTCATGCCCGGCGCCCTGGACCGCATGACCGGCGCCTTCATCGGCCAGGCCGCGGTGGTCGTGGCCATCGCCCTGTACGCGATCGGGTTCGTGGTCATCCGCCGCCTGTCCCGCATCGACGTCTGACACCAGGAAGAAGGGGGACGGACATGGACCTGCTGCTAGCCCTGGTCGTCGGCCTCGCCGTCTACGGGGCCATCCACGGCGTCCGGATGTACCGGGCCGACGCCAAGCTTCCCGGCGACCTCGCCGTCGCGCTCGAGTCCGGCTCCTCGCGGACCAGCGCGGTGGGCTCCGGCATCGACCGGCTCGGCATCCGCTGGGCCCCGATGGTGCTGCGGATGATGGGCCCCAAGGCGGTCAACAAGAAGCGCCGTCAGATCGACCTGGCCGGAAACCCGGGCGGCCTCACCATCGACCGTTACGCGGCCCGCCGGGCGGTCTACGGAGCACTGGGCCTCCTCGGCGCCTTCTCCATGCTCCTGCGCGGCCAGCTCTTCTTCGCCCTCCTCATGGTCGCGTTCGGCCTGTTCTGGGTGGAGGCGGGCATCTGGTCGGCGATCCGGGTGCGCCGCGAGCACATCGAACGCACCCTGCCGGACTTCCTGGACGTCCTCGCCGTCGTCGTCTCCGCCGGCCTCGGCTTCCGGCAGGCGCTGGACCGGGTGGCGGAGAAGTACGAGGGCCCCTGGTCCGACGAACTACGCATCACCCTGCGCCAGATGGACATGGGCGTCAGCCGCCGCCAGGCCTTCGAGGAGCTGCGCCGGCGCAACGACTCGGAGCAGGTCGCGATGTTCGTCACCACGCTCCAGCAGGGCGAGGAACTGGGAGCGCCCATCGTCGAAACACTCATCCAGATCGCCAACGACATGCGCCGCACCGACGCCCAGAACGCCCGCCGCAAGGCGGCCAAGGCGGTCCCGAAGGCGACGTTCGCGGTGACGTCGTTCCTGCTGCCCGGCACGCTCGTCCTCCTCACGGTCGGGTTCGTGTACGGGGCCGATGTCGACTTCTCGTTTCTCACGGGCGGCTGACATGAACGGCGGGAGGGATGGGGACGACGGGGGCAGCGGAGCGTTGAGGGGAACGAGACGGAGGTGACAGGAACATGGCGTATCAACTGAGCGGTTCCCAGCCGGGCCTGACCGCGGACCTGACCCGGGCCCACACCGGCACCCCGGCAGCCCCGGCCTTCGCCATCCAGGTCAACGCCCTCCAGGCCATGTGCCGCCAGGTCTTCGGCTTCCGGCTGGCGATGATCGCGATCGCGACCCCGTACGCCATCGGCCACACCGCCCCCGGCCTGCCCACCTGGTTCATCGGCTCGGCGGTCCTGGTCACCTTCATGGGCTCGTACGTCCTGTTCCGCGACTGGGAACGCTTCGGCCCCGTCCTCCTGCGCCACCCCTGGCTGCTCGCCGTCGACGTGTCCTTCGGCTCGCTCCTGCTGATCACGGCGACCCCCGAGTCGACCCTCGCGTACGTCACGGTCTGCACCCCGCTGCTGGCCGGCCTGGTCCATGGCTGGCGCGGGGCGGCGGTGTTCGCGGCGCTCCAGGTGGTGATCGTCTTAGGCGTGTACACGAGTGTCCCGAAGCTGGAGGCGGGTGGGGCGACGGGACTTCTCCTCCCCGGCTTCTGCGTGATCGCCGGGGCGGTGGGGGTCACCCTGCGCAACCTGCTCCTGCGGTTCGGGACGGCCACACAGGCGCTCACCGAGACCCGGGCGCGGCTGGCGGTGAACGAGGCGGTGGAGGGCGAACGCACCCGCCTGGCGCGGGAGATGCACGACTCGGTCGCCAAGACCCTGCACGGCCTGGCCCTGGCCGCCGACGGCCTGGCGCGCTCGGCCGGCCGGATGGACCCGCCGACAGTGCGGCACCAGGCGGAACTGGTCGCCCGAGCCGCGCGCAGGGCCGCCGCCGAGTCGAGGGAGCTGCTCACGGACCTGCGCCGCGAACAGGGGCTGGAGGGCGGCGTGGACATCGTCACGGAACTGGCGGCCCAGGCGGCGGACTTCACCGCCCGCCACCCCGTCACGGCGACGTTCCGACGCCTGTCCGAGAACACTCCTGTCCCGCCCGTCCCCCAGGCGGTGGCCCGCCAGCTCCTCAGGGTCGCCTCGGAGGCCCTGGAGAACGCGAACCGCCACGCGGGCCCCACGTACCTGGTCGTCCTGGCCGGGGTGAAGGGCGACGTGCTGAGGGTGAGCGTGTACGACGACGGCCGCGGCCTCCCCGCCGGGACCACCCTGGAGGGCCTGCGCCGGGCGGGCCACTTCGGCCTGGTCGGCATGGTGGAGCGCGCGGCGTCGATCGGAGCCCGTATCCGGATCGGCCGGGGCAAGGCGGAGCGGGGGACGGAGGTGCGGGTGGAACTCCCACTGGCGGCGCTGGCGCCACCGTCCCAGCCCCCGCCTCCGTTCGTGCCCGCCCCGGACCTCCCACGCGCCCCGGCCTCCGCCGCCACCCCCCACTTGTCATCCTCGTGACCCCCACGACCTCCGTAAGCCCCATAACCCCCGTAACCCCCGTAACCCCCTTAACCCCTGTGATCCCGACTCAGAGAGGAGGCCGCAGCATGCCGGACGACGTCTTCGAACCAGCCCCCCCGCACCCCGCGACCGGTCCCCCCGCCCTGCCCCCCGCTCCCGCCACGACCAGGCTCCGGGTGGTGGTGGCCGACGACAACCCCGTGGTCCGGGCCGGCCTGGGCGTCCTGCTCTCGGGCCGGGCAGACATCCAGGTCGTCGCGGAGGCGGCGGACGGCCGGGAGGCGTATGAGAAGACGCTGCACCACCGCCCGGACGTGGTCCTGCTGGACGTCCGTATGCCCGGCGTGGACGGCATCTCGGCGCTGCCGCACCTGGTGGGCATCGCGCCCGTGCTGATGCTGACGTACAGCAGGGAGAGCGAGATCGTCCACGAGGCCCTGCGCCTGGGGGCCGGCGGCTACCTGGTGCACGGCGAGTTCACGGCGGACCAGCTGGTCCAGGCGGTACGGGACACGAGGAACGGCCGCGCCAACTTCACCGCCACGGCCGCCGACGCCCTGCTGGCCCACATGCGCCACGGCACGGCCCCGAACCGCACCCCCCTGCCCGACGGCCTGGGCGCGGCACTCACGACGGCGCCCGTCCAGACGCCCTCACGACAGCGAGAACATTCCGAAAGCCTTTCGCAACTGCAACCTCTTGTGGGACAGTCTTCTGTAACCGGGGGGTCGGTCTTCTCCCCCAACAGGCAGCAGTACGGGCTGAGTTCGAGGGAGGTGGAGGTCATGGAGCTGATTGCGTCCGGAATGAGTAATCAGCAGATCGCCGCCACCTGTTTCATCAGCGAGAAGACCGTCAAGAACCACATCAACCGCATCTTCACCAAGCTCCACAGCGCCAGCCGCAGCGAGGCGATCGCCCGCTGGCTCGGCACGGCACCCCGGGACCCCGGACGGCACCCATGACCGCCGGGATGCCCGATGAGGGGGCCCAGGAGACCTTTTGGGCCCGGGAATGGGCCCACGGACCCTCTGAGCGTGCGGCGGTTCCCTCCTATGTTTCTCACGTCGCCCCCGGCACCGGCCAGGAGGAAGCCGGTACCGGGGACGGCACCGCAGAAACGCCCGAGTCGGCCGGCACACGGTCGGCCCAACCAGGAGGGGAACACCATGCCGGACATCACCCTGAAGGCCGCCGTCCGCGTCAACGGCTGGGCCAGCACGGCCGTCAGCGCCATCCAGAAGCGCTACGCGGACAAGGACCGGGGGCAGACGGCGTTCGAGTACCTGGGCATCATTCTGGTCGTCGTGGCGATCATCGGCGCGATCGTGGCGACGGGCATCGGCACCGCGATCTCCACGCGCATCAGCAATCTGGTGACCTCCATCACGACGCAGTGATGAGTCGTCGCTTCCGCGGCGACGCAGGGCAGGCCTTCCCCATCTACATAGTGATGGTGGCGGGCCTGCTCTTCCTTGCGTTCGCCTTCTTCGCCGTCGGCAAGGCATCCGCCTTGCGTAACGGGTCCCAGGGCGCCGCGGATGCGGCCGCTCTGGCCGCCGCACAACGCGCCCGTACCGAGATGGGCCCGGGGTTCTTCGCCTCGCTGCCGGGCAACACCCTGGCACTTTTCCTGGGCTCCCCGTTCGCCCCGCCCTGCGCCGAGGCGGAGAGGCTGGCTTCCGCCAACCGTGCCGACGGGCGTGCCTGCTACCCCGTGTACGGCTATTTGCGCGACCGGATCACGGTCGAGGTCGAGGGGCGCAAGCCGGTGGACTCGCCGGTCATTCCCGGTACAAAGAACACGTTCGCCAAGGCCAAGGCCACCGCTCTGATCGAGTTCCGCTGCCCCGACTGGAAGGCCGTGGATGTCAATAGTGACGGTGTCCAGGACCTGTTCGTCTTCACGTGCTCGAACGGCCGAGTGGTGGAAATCGCGCCGGGCAGCCCTCCGCCATGGTCCACGGTGAGCAAGATCCTCTTCGACGTGCGGTTGGTCGACCAGTGACAGCGAACGACGAGTAAAGGAATCGGACCATGAGCATGCGGTACACCACAACAACCAGAAGGACGACGGTGGCAGTGGCGATGACGGCTGCCTTCGCCCTTGCCCTTGCCGGCTGCGGTGGTGAGGACGGCGGTGACGCGCCGAGCGCAGGTTCTACGAAGCCGTCCGCCCCGACAGCAAGTCCTACCTCGGAGGACAAGGGGGAGCCGGAGCCGGGTACGGCTGCCGGGGAGGAAGTGGATCCGGACGTGAAGCTGGCCGAGGCCCGTGGCGAAGGCCTGACGCTCGTCATCCATCAGGCCAAGCGTGATTCCGGAGGTTTCGTCACCG
This sequence comes from Streptomyces sp. NPDC006261, assembly GCF_040613515.1. Classification (NCBI taxonomy): domain Bacteria; kingdom Bacillati; phylum Actinomycetota; class Actinomycetes; order Kitasatosporales; family Streptomycetaceae; genus Streptomyces; species Streptomyces sp. NPDC006261. Next base: position 19,270 of record NZ_JBEXSI010000022.1, on the reverse strand, counting down.
TCCAGGGCACGATCACCAACGACAGCGAACAGACGCGCAACTCCATCGGCTGGGTGGGTGCCGAGAGTTTGCTGGCCGCAAAGAACCCCAACTCGGTCGCGGGTGCCACGCTGGTCGACAAGGAGGGGAAGAAGCGCTACTACGTCCTGCGGGACACCGAGAGCCGCTGCCTGTGCACGACGGGCATTCCCCCTCTCGTCGGGGGCCGCTCCACGCCGGTCTTCATGCAGTTCCCGTCGCCGCCCAGTACGACGACGGAGGTCGACTTCACCCTCCCGACCTTCGGGACGACGTCCCTCAAGATCTCCGGGTGACGGCCGACATGACGCACACACGCACCCGCACGAGGCCGGCGGGCCTGTCGGCCGCCTCGTTCCTGGTCGTCGCGAGTCTCACGCTGTTCGGGGCGACGCCCGCCCTGGCCGACGACGGGCCCAGCGTTCCACCCGGCACGGAGGCCCAGTCGGTCCCTCCGGTGGAGGTCGACGCCAACGACCCGGACCTCAAGATGCCCGACGGCGGCACGTTGGGGCCCGCCAAGGTCCTCGACATCGTGCAGGTAGTAGAAGACCTGGGCGGCGAGGAGCGCCGCGAGGACAGCAACGCCGACATCAAGTTCGCGCTCCAGGCGGAAGTCCTCTTCGGCAAGGACAGCGCGAAGCTGAGCTCGGCCGCCAACGCCCGTATCGCCGCCATCGCCGACGAGGTCAAGAAGCAGAACGCCACCAAGGTCCGCGTCTTCGGCTTCACCGACAACCTCGGCTCCTCCGCCCACGGCGACGTGCTCTCCAAGAAGCGCGCCGACGCCGTGCACGGGGTTCTCTCCAAGGCGCTCGGCCCCACGATCACGTACGAGATCCGGGGCTACGGCGAGCAGTACCCGATCGCCAGCAACAGCAACGAAGAGGGCCGGAAGAAGAACCGCCGCGTGGAGGTCTCCTTCCCTCGCGGCGAGGGCTCCTGAGCCGTAACGGATCTGACGGACCTGGGATCTGACGGACCTGGGACCTGACGGACCTGACGGACCTGACGGACCTGACGGACCAAGCAGCCGGGCCCGGCGTGCGACGACCTCGCGTGCCGGGCCCCGCCCAACACGCCAGCTGCCGCCGCACCAGCTCGTGCAGAGGGCCCCCGCCCTCGCCAACAGGTCGACAGGCCGCGCCTGTTCGCCGATCCGGCCGCTGCGCCATCACGATCACCCGGTCCGCGTCCATGACCGTGGAGAGCCGGTGCGCGATCACCAGGCGGGTGGCGTCGAGGCGGGGCCGCGCTTCGATCCCGCCGGACAGCACGCCGGGCCGGGCGCTCGCGGCCTTCACCTCGGGGGTCTCCTCCAGAACCGGCCTCACCGGCTCGAACATCGGCAGGGCGGCGGCCGCCGACACCAGGGGCGCCGGTCAACTGGGTCACCGACGTCAGCAGCATCGTCACCGACGTGCTGAAGGTCTGGAACGCCCCGGCCGACATCGTCCCGCGCGCGGGACCTACCAGCAGCATGAACATGACGAGCGAACAGAGCGGCAGATACACCGAGTCGAGGACCGTGGTGATGTCCCTGATCCGCTCCACCCGCTGGTGCATCTCCCGCGAGCGCGCGAACTCCCGGGCCCAGGCGGCGTACGGGAAGCTCTCGGCGGCGGCGACGCGCAGCTTGGCAGCCCCCGCAAGGTCTGGAACGCATGGTTGGTGATCCGGTTGTTCAGCTTCACCAGCCCTCGCTGCCAGCGCAGTTGCCACAGGCCCTGCGCCAGGAACACGGCGGCGATGACGACGAGCATGCCGATCGCCGCCAGCGCCAGCGGCACGCTGCGGAAGAGCAGCAGCCCGAGGTTCACCGCCCCCGCCGTCCCCGCCTGCACGACCACCGGGCCCACCCCGGCCAGTACCCGCCGGATCGCGCTGATCTCCATGGCGGCGCTCGCCAGTTCGCCCGTCGAACGCTCGGTGAAGAACTTCGCAGGCAGCCCCAGCAGCCGGTACCGGACGGCCGGTTGCAACGTGCTCTCGGTCCGGTCCTCCATCCGCAGCAGCGTCAGGCTCTGCAGCAGCATGAACGTGGCGCCGACGACGCTCGTGATCATCAGGACAAGGCACACCTGTGCGATCAGGTCCGTCTGCGCCCGGGGCACGAACGTACCGAGAATCTGTCCGGTCGTGCTCGGCACCAGAGCGCCGAGCCCGACCGTCACCAGCCCGCTGATGAGGAGGTTACGCAGGTCCGTCCGCGTGCCCCGCAGGCTGAACAGCAGCAGCCGGGCCGTGCGCATAGGCTTCTCGGGCAGCGGCCGGTAGAACATCACCGCCCGCGGCGTGAAGTCCTCCGCGTTGTCCTCGTCGCCCCGGATCCGGCTGCCTGTGGCCGGGTTGACCGCCTCGTACCGGCCCCGCCGCCACAGCAGCGCGACCGGCGACCCGGACTTGGCGCGCTGTCCGACCAGCGGGCCCGCGTCATTGCGCCACCAGGCCCCGCCGAGCCGTACGGCACGGGTACGGACCCGGGACCCGAGCGCGATGCGTCCACCGCGCCGATGCGGTCGCTCTCCCCGGCCGGGCCCTTCGGCGGCTCGGTCGGGGTGATCCCGACGCCGCCGCCACCCGTCGGCACACGGCGTACGTCGCGTCGTCTCCGGCCGCCGGGCCGCCGGCGGCCCCTGCACCGCCGCCCGGCCGCCCGATCGAGGCCAGCAGCGCCGGGTCGGCGCTCGCCCGGACCGCCTCGCCCGCGCGCGTACCGGCGGCCGTACGGTCCTCGTGGGCGCGCTCCACCTGCTCGATCCAGCGGTCTACGGCGGTGAGCAGCCGGTACAGCGGGTCCACCATCCGCTGCCACAGCGGCGCGTCCATCAGCAGATCCCCGGCGGCCTCCGCGCCGTAGGACGCGCCGTACTGCACGCTCCCCGGCGGGACCGGCAGCCACAGCACGTCGTCGTCGGACACGGCCTCGCCGGGGGCGGCGCCGGGGCGGCCGTCCAAAGGCGCCGCGGAAAGGACACCGGTGCCACGCCCGGCCCCGAGGGGGACCGCGTGTTCCAGCGGCGCCGGTCCGGCGGGGGCGTACTCCTCACCGTATGAGCGGCCGTACCCCTACTTCACCGTGATCGACCCCACGAACGCCTCCAGGTCCTCCCCGTCCACCGCGTCCTTCACCGCGTTCAGCCGCACCACGAACGGCACGCCCCCCGAGTCCACGCCCGCCACCAGGACCCCCGTCATCGGAGTGCCCCTGTTCGGGGTGTCCTCCTTGCCGTCGGCCGTGAAGTCGTAGTCGATGCGGCGGGCGTCCCGGGCCTTCGCCGGGCCTGCCAGGCGGACGTCCTGCGTCGCCTTGCGCGTGGAGCCCAGGCCGATTCCCGCGCCCGCCGCGGCCGCCGCCTCGGCCGCGTCGCTCACGCCCGTGGCGAAGTCCAGCTGGACGGAGACCATGCCCGTGCGGATGCCGTCCTCCACCTTCAGCGCCACCGCCGCGTTGTTCCTGCTCCGCTCGGCCGCCGGCTGCTCCGCATACCCCTGGTCCTTCGGGTAGCCGACGCTCAGGCTGTCCGTGACCAGGGTGGACCAGCCCTCCGGGACCGAGGCCTTGCCGTCGGCGTCGTCGCCGCAGCCGGCCGGCGCCAGGAGGAGCGACAGTCCCAGGACGGCCGCCGCGGCCCGCCTGTTCGTGTGATGCCTTCTCGTCATCGTCATCGCCTCTCAGGCCCACCGTGCGAGCGGTGGCCGTCAGTTCGCGCAGTAGCTGTACGGAAGATACGTGCGTCCGTCACCCCGCGGCGCCCCCAGGAACCGCGCGTCCGTCAGCGTCTGCTTCTTCTGCTCGTCGGAGAGCGAGAACCCGAGGCTCATCCCGAGCGAGATCTCGAAGCCGAACTCCTGGGCGTCCGTCTCCCCGAGGTAGCGCATCGTGCTGGACAGGCCGTCCTCGAACATGAGCTGTTCGAAGGGGTCGTTGCCCGTGGGGCGCGTCTCCATGCCGCGGTCGCCGAAGAGGTACGCGAACGGGGCGGTGTTGTTGCCGGAGCCGTCCAGCCACTGCTCGGCGACGGCCCGCTTCGCCTCGGTGGCCGCGTCGCTCTCCTTGCCGAAGACGATCGAGTTCGTCACCACGTCGATGCCGGTCTCGCCCGACGAGTCCGACGCGCTGCCCTTGCCGCCGCGCTTGTCCGCGCCCGACTCGCCGTTGTCGCCGCCCACTTCGACCTTGCCGGAGGTCGAGCCGCTCTCCACCGTCTGCGTCATGTCGATGCGGACGATCTTCCCGGTCTTCTGGTCGCGGGTGACGGTGATGGCGCCGGTACGGTTCTGCTTGCCGCTCAGCGTGCCCTTCAGCGGGCCCGTGTTTCCGCTGAGCTTGCCCTCGAGTTCGAGCTTGGCGGTGTACGTGTACGACTCGTTGCCGCTCACGTCGTCCTTGGTGATCGTCACCTCGGGCGAGAACTTCGCCTTGCCGCCCAGTTTGGCGCCGAGTTCTTCCTCGTCGCCGCCCTTGACGGACAGGCCGCCGTCCGCGTAGGCGTTGAGGCCGACCGTCGAGTACGAGATCTTCTTGTCGCCGATCTTCCGCTCGATGTCTTCCTTCTTCTCCGCCCACTTCATGCCGGAGTACCAGTTGCCCCCGTACCCGCCGCCGTGTTTGGTGGCGGTCTCCCACATCTTCATCTCCTCGATGTCGTCCCGCATCTTCTGCGCCTCTTCTTCGCTCGCGAAGATCCAGGTGTCACCGTTCGTGATCTTGATGCCGCCACCGATGTCGACGTCGGCCTTGCCGATCTTCCCGAGCTTCACGCCGGGCGTGCTGGCCGTGACACCGGCGGAGGCCGCGTCGGTGAACGTCATGGAGACGACCTTGTCGTTCCCGTCGACCTTGCCGTCCCCGTTGACGTCGGTGCCGGCCTGGGAGACCTTCTGCTGGAAGCCGTACTCCTCGCCCCACTCGAACCAGCCGATCTTGACCTTGCCGCCGGCGGTGTCGGAGACGGACGACACCTGGCACATCTTCGGCTCGTAGTCGGCGTCCGTCCTCGGTCGCGCCTCGGGGTCCCCGCCGCCCGCGGCGCACGACCCGCCGCCACCCGCCATCGCACTGATCGCGCAGCGGATGCGCTCCCCGATCTGCCCGCCGACCCCCGCCATCGCCATCGCGCCGATCAGCGTCACGACGAGGACCACGACACCGAGGTACTCCGTCGCCGTGGCGCCGCTGTCACGCCAGTTGTACGAGTACGTCGGCGGGGGAGCGGGCCGGGTGGCGCGCTCTTCCAGGAGCCGGTCGACGGCGACCCCCGATGCCGCGCCCGTGGCCATCGCCACCACGGGCATCAGGACGCCCTCGATCCCCACCGCCTCCCACGAGACCGCGAAGCCGTACGCCAGGCCGGCCAGCGGTACGGCCAGCGCGGCGAGCAGGTAGAGGGCGCGGGACTCGCGGTGTTCGTCGGGGAGCAGGCGGGCGGCGGCCAGGACGGTGAGCAGGGTGACGGCGAGCGCGGGGATGTGCAGCAGGGACAGCCGCCACCCGAAGGACTCCAACCGCGCCTCGCTGCCCAGCAGTTCGAGCAGGACCCGGCTCAGGAGGAATCCGGTGCCGAGGTACACCAGCGCGCCCGCCGCCCAGCTGCGGGTCAACGCGAAGAAGCGGCCGCCCGGTTCCGTGCCTGCCGGGGCGCCGGAGTCCCCTGCGCCCCGGCGTCCTGGCGGTATGTGGCCCGCGCTCCGGTCTCCCATGCCCCCGCCTCCGCCACCGCTCACGGCGCATCCTCTCTCCGAACCCGCAATCCGTAACTCGGCACCCGAAAACACCGCGCGTGCTGCCTGTCGGCCGTGAGCGTACGGCCGGGCTACGTCCCCGGCGCGGGTCCCCGGCCCCAAAGCCGGGCCCAAGCCTGCCGGGCGCGGCCTCCCGCCTCGCTCTCTGGGCCGCCCGTGGGTCCGTGGGCCCACGCCGCACCTGTGGGCCGATCGGTACGCTCGGAGATGCCGATGGCCGCCCACTCTTGCATTTGCGCACGCGAATTATTAGATTCATGTCGTGATGAGGGCGGGGGCGTCGATGAGTGCCGGGTTCTTCTACTCGTACCACCTGGGCTGGACTCGGCTGGACGCCGCGACGCTCCTGAGTGACCTGGAGGCGGAAGGGCTTCGCCCGGAGCATCCGGTGACCGGGCGGACGGTACTCGTCAGTCTGGACCACCCCTCGTCCGGGGCCCGGTCGCCTGTGACGCGGGAGCAGCTTCTCTCTCTTTCCGGCCTGCAAAGGCTCCAGGAGCTCGGCTTCCGGTTGTGGGTGGACGAAGGCCCCGATCTCCTCGTGCGTGTACGGCGTGCACGCGGCGGTGTCGTCGCCGTCGAGTTCTGCCTTGGGGAGCTGCCGGCGGTGGAGCGGGAACGGGCGGTGAGCGCCATCCGGCGGACCATCGGCCGGGCCTCCGTGCTCTGCGTCGGCTTCGTCGTCGACCGGAGCGGGGCGACGGCCGGCACCGACTGGGACGGGGTCGTCATCGAGGGCTCGGCGCCCCTCGACTCCTGGCCGGACGCCGTCGCCGTACGGGAGGAAATCGCCGACAGGCACCCGCAGTTGACCGTGATGGACTCCGTCACGATCTCGCCCTGGAAGGTGTTCGGGAGCGCCGTGCCCAGTCTGTGAGAGGGCCGGGAGCGTTGTAGCCGGGCACGTGCCCCGGGCGCCGGCCCCCGGATCCAAGACGCCCTTGCGCGACGGGAGCCGGCGTCGCTCCCGGCGTGCCCACGGAGGAGTCCGCCGTGGCCGTGGGCTTCGACGGCACGGAGGGCCTCCATCACCGCTCGCTCCGGATCCGTGCCGCCCTGATCGCCCGGGAGGCGCCCGAGCCGATGGACCGGGCGCGGGCGCTTCTCGGTACCCGCCCGTCCCTTCCCCCGGCGATCGGCTGACGGGACCACCGGGGACCGGACCAACCGGGGACCGGACCAACCGAGGACCAGACGCCCAGGACCGGACCGCCGAGGACCGGACCGCCGAGGGGGCACGCGGTCGGGACGGCCTGAGTCGGAGGAGATAATCGGCAGTATGTCCGATCACCAGCTCCGTACCCGGATGCCCGGTGCCCCGGCCCCGCACCCCCGCGACCCCAGCCCCCGGCCGGCCGCCGCACTCCGGGCCGCCGCGCCCGCGCTCGCGGTCTACGCCGCCGTCCGGGCCCTGGGGCTCCTGGGTCTCTGGGCGGCCGCCCAGGCCGCCGGCAAGGACCCTTTGGCGCGGCTCACCGGGCGCTGGGACTCCGTCTGGTACCAGCGCATCGCCGAGGACGGTTACGGCTACTCCGTCACCCTCCCGGACGGGGCACTCCACTCCGACCTGGCCTTCTTCCCCCTCCTCCCCGCCCTGGAGCGCGGCCTCGCCGAGGTGACCCCGCTCACCCTCGGCGGCGCCGGGCTCCTGGTCGCCTGGACGGCCGGGCTGTTCGCCGCCTGGGGCATCTTCGCCGTCGGGGCAGAGCTGTACGGGCGGCGTACGGGGGTGGTGCTGGCCGCGCTGTGGGGCGTGTACCCGACGGCGTTCGTGCAGTCGATGGCGTACACGGAGACGCTCTTCACCGCACTGGCCGCCTGGGCGCTGTACGCCGTCCTCAAGGGCCGCTGGCTGGTGGCGGGCGCCCTCTGCGTCCTGGCAGGACTGACCCGGCCCTCCGCCGCCGCCCTCATCGCGGCCCTGGCGATCACGGCCGCCGCCACCCTGGTACGGGAGATCCGCTCCGGGCAGGGGATCGGGCCGGTACTCCGCCGCAATGCCCGGATGATCGCCGGGGTGGTGCTCGCACCGCTGGGCTGGCTGGCGTACGTGGTGTTCGTCGCCGTGCGCGAAGGCAGCCCGTTCGCGTACTTCGACGTCCAGGCGCAGTGGGGCAACAGCATCGACGGCGGACGCGCGCTCGCCGCCTTCATCGCCGGGCTGCCGCTGCCCGCCGCCCTCGGGCTCTGCGCGGCGCTCGGTCTGCTCGGCGGGCTCGTGGTGCTCTGCGTACGGCAGCGGCAGCCGCTGCCCCTCCTCGTCTACGGCATCGCGATCGTCGTCATCTCGCTGATCGGCGCCGGGTACTTCGGCTCCCGGCCCCGCCTGATGATGCCCGCCTTCCCACTGCTCCTCCCGCCCGCCGCCGCTCTGGTACGGCTGCGGAGCACGGCCCCACTGACCGTCGTCATCGCCGTACTGGCGTCCGCGTCGGCGGCCTACGGCGCCTGGACCCTGCTCGGCGCGGGCCCTCCCTAACGGGATTCCGCCGCCCGCAGTTCCACCCGGACGCCCGGCCGCAGCCCCCACCGTTCCATCGCCCCCGCCTCCGCCTCCAGCACATGGCGGGACCGCAGCCGGGGCAGGCCGAGGCGGCCGGGCTTCATCGTGCGGACGGCCAGCACGGTGAACTTCCGGTCCAGGTACGCCACATCGATGGCGAACCGCATCCGGAAGGTGTGCACGCTCCCGGCCGGCGTGAGCAGCAACGCCCCGTCGATCCCGTCCCGCCCCAGCAGCCCGCGCGTACGGGCCCGGTACGAGGCCGCTATCCGCAGTGGCACCTCCCGGGCCCCCCCGTCCCCGCCGACCGTCAGCGTTCCCTCGCCATCATGCCAAGTCCTCATGGGCACCGACCGTAGCCCCCGGCGCCCGCCCCTGGGTCCCGAACGGCCCGGAGTGGGCCCCAGGGCCCAAGTCCCTTGTCCGTGCGGCCGACTAGGGTCGTGGCGTGGACCTCGTGCTGCTCGCCGTCGCCGCTGTCTGGGGTGGTGCCACCGGACTGCTGATCCCGCGCGCCGCGTACCGGTTCGCCGTCGAACCCGAGGAGCCCTGGCGCACCGCCTGCCCCGCCGGGCACCCGTTCACCGGCCCGTTCGGCGGCTGGTGGGGCCCGGCCCGCTGCACCTCCTGCGGGTCCCGCGCGCAGGCCCCGGCACCGTACGAGGCCGAGGCCTCCGCACCGTACGAGGCCGGCGCCGACGCCGACACCTCCGCACCGTACGGGGGCGAGGCCGACGGACCCGTACCGTACGGCGACAAGCGCCGCGCCCCCGTCCCCTACGCCCCCGGCGCCCTCGCCCCCCTGGTCACCGTCCTCGCCTGCGTCGCGCTCGCCGCCGCCACGGGGGCCCGACCCGAGCTCGCCGGGTGGTTGCTGCTGGCCCCCGTCGCGGTCCTCCTCGCCACCGTCGACCGCCGCGTCCACCGGCTGCCCGACCCGCTCACCCTGCCCCTGGCCGCCGCGGCCGCCCTCCTGCTGGGCGTGGCGGCCCTGCTCCCCGGGCACGCCGGATCCTGGACCTCCGGGCTCCTCGGCGGGCTGGTGCTCGGCGGCTTCTACCTCCTGCTCTTCCTCATCAACCCGAACGGCATGGGCTTCGGCGACGTGAAGCTGGCCCTCGGCCTCGGCATCGCCCTCGGCTGGTACGGCTGGGAGGTGCTGTTCCTGGGCGGGTTCGCCGGGTTCCTGTTCGGCGCGGCGTACGGACTCGGGCTCGTCGTCCTGCGCCGGGCGGGGCGTAGGACGGGCATCCCGTTCGGCCCGTTCATGATCGCGGGGGCGCTCACCGGGGTGCTTCTGGGGGCCCTGGCGGCCTGAGAGCCCGAGCGCGCACGCCCTGGGGGAGCACGGGCGCCGGAATCCGGTCGCGCCACCCGCCCCGGCCTGACACGATTTTCGTATGTCCGCACAGTTCCCTCCACCCCCTCCTCCCCCTCAGCCCCCTCCGCACCCTGCGTCCTTCTCCTCCCCCGCTTCCCGCGACCGGTTCGAGGCCCTCCTCGCCGAGGCCGGCTCCGTCTCCGTGGACGGGTGGGACTTCTCCTGGCTCGAGGGCCGGGCCACCGAACAGCGCCCCTCCTGGGGGTACGCCCGCGCCATGGCCGGCCGGCTGGGCGAGGCCCGCGCCGCGCTCGACATCCAGACCGGCGGCGGTGAGGTGCTCGCCGCCGCGCCGAAGCTTCCGCCGGTCACCGTGGCCACCGAGTCCTGGCCGCCGAACATCGCCCGCGCCACCGCCCTCCTGCACCCCCTCGGCGCCGTCGTCGTCGCGGACGCGGACGAGCCGCCGCTGCCCTTCGGTGACACGGCCTTCGACCTGGTGGTCAGCCGGCATCCGGTGACCACCTGCTGGCTGGAGATCGCCCGGGTGCTCGTCCCCGGCGGTACGTACTTCTCACAGCAGGTCGGCCCGGCGAGCGTCTTCGAGCTCGTCGAGTTCTTCCTCGGTCCGCAGCCGCCCGAGGTGCGCCGAGGCCGCGACCCGGAGGACGCGCGCGCGGCCGCCGAGGCGGCCGGGCTGGAGGTCGTCGATCTGCGTCCGGAGCGGCTGCGCACCGAGTTCTTCGACATCGGCGCGGTGGTCTACTTCCTCCGCAAGGTGATCTGGATGGTGCCGGGATTCACCGTCGAGCAGTACCGGCCGCACCTGGCCGCACTCCACCGGAAGATCGAGGAAGAGGGACCGTTCCTCGCCCACAGCACGCGCTTCCTGATTGAGGCCCGTAAGCCCCTGTGACGTATCAAGAAGTGTCAACCTGCTTACCCCGGACGTCAGTTCGGCTTCGCCTCTCAGGCAACGCGATCGCGCGGGCCGTCGTCCTACCGGGTGGGAGCAGGCCCAGCGAGGAGACGGGGAGCGGCCATGACGGTGGAGAGGGAAGAGTACGGCGGCCCGGTCGGACGCACCCGGAGCGGCAACTCCGACTGGCTCACGGGTTCCCGGATCACCGCCGTGCACGGGGTCTTCTACCGGCCTGAGGGGCGCGCGGGCGAGCCTGAGGCCGTGGAGTTCGTGATCGACCGGGGCCAGTCCGTCCTGCTGACCTGTACCTCGGACTGGACGTTACGCGTCACCCCGGGCGCCTGGCCGCTGCTGCCCGACTGGTGCGTACCGGCGAACCAGTGGCAGCACGCATCGCTGACGCAGCTGCCGCCGGTGCCTTACGACGGTGGCTGGACGGTCGTCGGCACGCTGGAGCGCCGGGACGGCAACGGCGAGGTCCACGAGGCGGTCATCCGGTGCGAGGGCGGCGACTTCGTGGTCGCGGCGGGAGACACCCTGGCGGTCCGCTTCCACCCGCACTGAGGGGCCCGCTGAGGGCACCGGCCGCCCCGTCCCCAGTCCGCTGCGCGCGCAACCCCACGCCCCCGGTGCCCCCGCCCCCTACGCGCAGCCCTACGTCCCCGCCCCCACCCCCTACGCGCAGCCCCACGCCCCCACTCCCTACGCGTGAGCCCCCACCGACACCGCCCCCACCGTCAGCTCCGCCCGCCCCTCCAGGATCGCGCCCGCCCGCTCCACCTCGTCCTCCAACGCCCGCAGACGCCCCGTCGGCAACGGCTCCAACGGCTCCACCGTCACCGCGATCCGCTTCCCTGAACGCCGCTGGTGCCAGACGCCCGCGACCGTGCCGTCCACCAGCAGCACCGGGTAGTTCCCCGCCTGCCCGCCCGCGAGCGCCCGCTCGAAGGCCCGGCCGGGGAAGAGCCGCTCGCGGGGCTGCGAGGCGATGGCGAACGCGTCGAAGTAGGGGAGCAGGCGCACGCCCCGTACCGGACCGGCCGGGAACTCCGTGTCACCCGCCACCACCCAGGCGGACCCGGCGGCCTCGAAGGCGACCTCCTCGATCGTCCCGGATCCGGCCAGCGAGGCGAACAGCTCCGCCGCCCACCGCTTCGGCGCGGCGAGCCAACGGGCGAAGTGGGCCGGGGTGGCCGGACCGTACGCGTACAGGTACCGCTCCACCAGGGCCGCCCGCGCCTGGGGGCCGGGCAGCGGGGTGTACCCGGGGTTCGTGTAGGTCGCACGGCGGCCCCGGTTCGGGGCGTAGGCCAGCGCGCCCCGGTGTCCCGCCAGGTGCAGGACCTGCCGCCAGCGCGGCCACATCGCCTGGAACCCGGGCATCACCAGGTCCCCGGCCCACGGCCCGGTCCGGGCGACCACCTCCGCGGAGAGCTCGTCGACCGTGAGCTCCACCCCGGTCAGCGCCGCCCCGATCGCCGCCACGACCTCCTCCACCTGCTCCGGGGTCATCCGGGCGTCCTTGGGGAACGGATTCGGGCCCGTCGGTACGGCGGAGAGCGCGCCGGTCCACAGCGGGAGGTCAGCCGCCGGCAGGAGGTGGACCGTGCCACGAGGCCCGAACGTCTTGACCAGGCTCCGGTCGGTCCACAGCGCGGTACGCACGTCCGTGCGCGTCAGACCCGCGCCGCGCAGCCCCACCGAGAGCTCGGCCGCCGACAGCACCTGGGCGTGCGCACCGAGCATGGCGCCGACCGCGTCGGCGGGGGCGAGAGCGGGCGCCGGGCCCGACAGGCGCTGGCGGGCCAGCCTCCGGGCGTTCGCCTCGGGCCAGGTCACGGTCACGGTCGCATGGGCACGGGTCGTCATGGCACGAACCTAGAACCTCTTCAGGCCGGCTTCTGTCCGCAAGGGCAACGGGCCCCGCACCGCGTGGCGTCAAGCCCGCACCGTCCCGCGTCCCCCTCGATACCGGGGACGAATCCGGACGGGCGAGCGTGGCCCGGCGGGCGCTCTCCCTGCCCGTTTCGGCGTCCCGCACCGCCCGATACGGAGTCCGGTGCATCAGGGAAGTAGTTGTGGAGTGGCGCGGCACGCGGCAGGACTTACGAAGGGTTATGGTGGAAACCCCCCCTCGGGCCGGTCCGTATCCCCCCCCACGGACCGGCCCGTTTTTTCTGCGCGGGTACGGGCCCGGCCCGCCGGAGACCTGCCGAGGCCCCCTGAACCCCTCCCGGCCACGAGGTTCCCGGAGCCCCTCCCGGCCACGAGGTTCCCTGAACCCCTCCCGCCAAGGCCCCTGAACCCCCTCCGGCCAGGTGTCAGCCGCGTCCGGCCCAGATGTTGGTGCCCTCGGTGTCCACGGCGAAGGCGTCGATCTCCTTCAGCTCCCCGGCCGTCAGCGCTGGTCCGGCCAGCGCGGCCACGTTCTCCTCCAGCTGCTGCACGCTCGACGCGCCGATCAGCGCCGAGGTCATACGGCTGTCGCGCAGCACCCACGCGATGGCCAGCTGGGCGAGCGACTGGCCGCGGCCCTGCGCGATGTCGTTCAGGCCACGCAGCCGGCGCAGGACCTCGTCCGAGAGCAGACCCGGGTCCAGCGACTTGCCCTGGGTGGCGCGCGAGCCCTCCGGGATGCCCTTCAGGTACTTGTTGGTGAGCAGGCCCTGGGCGAGCGGCACGAAGGAGATGCAGCCCATCCCGGCCGCCTCCAGGGTGTCGAGCAGACCGTCGTCCTCGATCCAGCGGTTGATCATGGAGTAGGACGGCTGGTGGATCAGGGCCGGGACGCCCATCTCCCTCAGCAGCCCGGCCGCCTCGGCGGTCTGCTCCGCGGTGTACGAGGAGACGCCCGCGTACAGCGCCTTGCCCTGCCGCACGGCGGACGCCAGGGCGCCCATCGTCTCCTCCAGCGGGGTGTGCGGGTCGAAGCGGTGCGAGTAGAAGATGTCGACGTACTCCAGGCCCATCCGCTTCAGCGAGGCGTCGAGCGAGGACAGCAGGTACTTACGGGAGCCCCACTCGCCGTACGGGCCGGGGCGCATCAGATAACCGGCCTTGGTGGAGATGACCAGCTCGTCCCGGTACGGGGTGAAATCCTGCGCGAACAGCTTGCCGAAGTTCAGCTCGGCCGAGCCGGCCGGCGGCCCGTAGTTGTTGGCCAGGTCGAAGTGCGTGACCCCGAGGTCGAAGGCGCGGCGCAGGATCGCCCGCTGGGAGTCCAGCGACCGGTCGTCGCCGAAGTTGTGCCACAGGCCGAGCGATAGGGCGGGCAGCTTGAGCCCGCTGCGGCCGGTGCGGCGGTACTCCATGGAGTCGTAGCGCGTGCCGGCAGCGCGGTAGAAGAGGTCGGGGGAGAGGTAATCAGTCACTTTCCCTCCTTATCACGGAGTTGTGACAGACCAGGTTGGGCCCCCGTGACCCGATCGCAGTAATGTGGCGGCTTCGGGGAATGCCGACGTGCGGCGCGGCTGATGCCCGCGCGGGTCCGTGCGGACCACGCGGCGCTCCCCTGCGGGGGCGGACCCCGGACGACCCCCGGCGACGGGGAGGGCGGGCCCCGGGCCCGTACGGAACCGAGAGGGTGAACTCAGTGAACTTCCGCGACCTGGTGTACAGGCTCTACGCGCGCCGGGTGGAAGGCCGCCTGGACCACGACCAGGTGCCGAAGCACATCGGGGTCATCCTCGACGGCAACCGCCGGTGGGCGAAGGCGTCCGGCGGCTCGGCCGTGCAGGGCCACCAGGCGGGCGCGGACAAGATCTCCGAGCTGCTCGGCTGGTGCAGCGAGACCGATGTCGAGGTCGTCACCCTCTGGATGCTCTCCACGGACAACTTCGACCGGCCCGAGCACGAGCTCAAGCCGCTCCTGGGCATCATCGAGAACACCGTACGCAATCTCGCCGCCGACGGCCGGTGGCGCGTCCACCACGTCGGCACTCTCGACCTGCTGCCCGCCGAGACGCAGATGGTGCTCAAGGAGGCCGAGCAGTCGACGTCCCATGTCGACGGAATAATCGTCAACGTCGCCGTGGGCTACGGCGGTCGCCAGGAGATCGCGGACGCCGTGCGCTCGCTGCTCCTGGAGCACGCTGAGCGGGGTACTACGTTCGAGGAGCTGGCCGAGGTCGTCTCCACCGACCTGATCTCCGAGCACCTCTACACCCGCGGCCAGCCCGACCCGGACCTGGTGATCCGGACGAGCGGTGAGCAGCGCCTGTCGGGCTTCATGCTCTGGCAGAGCGCCCACTCGGAGTACTACTTCTGCGAGGTCTTCTGGCCGGCCTTCCGCAAGGTCGACTTCCTGCGGGCGCTGCGTGACTACGCCGCCCGCCACCGGCGCTACGGGGCCTGAAAGGTCCCCGCCACCCGTACCGCCCGATGACTCCTCTATATAGGGGAGTCATCGCGTATACAGGGGCGTCATCGGGCGTCCACCGGGACTTCTCCACACCGTGTCATATGCAGCGGCATGGCTTCGGGCCGAACAGGGAATACCCCTGACAGGTCGACATCCGGTCACCAACCAGGCGGATGTCGCATCCAAGTGAGCGGCACCCAGTCCGCTCGCCCGGGAGGCCCTTTGCACACGAAGGACCGTAGACAGCCTGCGGCCGACGCGGAGGCCGTGGTCCGGCCCGCGCACAGGGGCCCGATCCCGGTCCGTCCTCTCCCTTCGGGAAGCTCCGCGACCGTTCGTCGCACTCCCCGACCTCGTCCGAGGGGGTACGTCCTTCCGTGGTGACCAGTAGCAAGCGCCGCATGCCCGACAGGCGCACATACGTTCTCGACACCAGCGTCCTGCTGGCCGATCCCGGTGCCATGGCCCGCTTCGACGAGCACGAAGTCGTGCTGCCGATCGTGGTGGTCACGGAGCTGGAGGCCAAACGGCACCATCCGGAGCTCGGATACTTCGCCCGGCAGGCCCTGCGCCTGCTGGACGACTTCCGGATCCGGTACGGCCGGCTGGACGCGCCGATCCCCCTCGGGGATCTGGGCGGGACGCTCCGGGTCGAGCTCAACCACTCCGACCCCGGCGTCCTGCCCGCCGGATACCGGCTGGGGGACAACGACTCACGGATTCTCGCGGTCGCGCGCAACCTCCAGGCGGAGGGGTACGACGTCACGGTCGTCTCCAAGGACCTGCCCCTGCGGATCAAGGCCTCCTCGGTCGGTCTCCTCGCCGAGGAGTACCGCGCCGAGCTCGCCATCACCGACTCCGGCTGGACCGGGATGACCGAGCTGTCCCTCTCGGGGGAACAGGTCGACCTGCTCTTCACCGAGGAGACGCTGTACGTCCCCGAGGCCGCCGAGCTGCCCGTCCACACCGGCCTGGTCCTCCAGTCCGAGCGGGGCAAGGCGCTCGGCCGGGTGACGGCCGAGGGCAATGTGCGGCTCGTGCGGGGCGACCGGGAGGCCTTCGGCATCCACGGCCGCAGCGCCGAGCAGCGGATCGCCCTCGACCTGCTGCTCGACCAGGACGTCGGCATCGTCTCGCTGGGCGGCCGGGCCGGCACCGGCAAGTCGGCCCTCGCCCTCTGCGCCGGCCTGGAGGCGGTGCTGGAGCGCCAGCAGCACAAGAAGGTGATGGTCTTCCGCCCGCTGTACGCGGTGGGCGGCCAGGAGCTCGGCTATCTCCCCGGCAGCGAGGCCGAGAAGATGAGCCCCTGGGCGCAGGCGGTCTTCGACACGCTCTCGGCGGTCGCCGGGCGCGAGGTCATCGAGGAGGTGCTGGGGCGCGGGATGCTGGAGGTCCTGCCGCTCACCCACATCCGCGGCCGCTCGCTCCACGACGCTTTCGTGATCGTGGACGAGGCGCAGTCCCTCGAACGGAACGTCCTGCTGACCGTGTTGTCCCGGATCGGGGCGAATTCCCGTGTGGTGCTCACCCATGACGTGGCCCAGCGGGACAACCTCCGGGTCGGCCGGTACGACGGAGTCGTCGCCGTGGTGGAGAAGCTGAAGGGTCATCCGCTCTTCGCCCATGTGACGCTCACGCGTTCGGAGCGTTCGCAGATCGCCGCACTGGTGACCGAAATGCTGGAGGAAGGGCACATCTGACCTGCATGTCCTGTTGATGCCGCCCGGCGAGCCAAGGAGCTTAGCCGGGCGGCATCGTGCTGCGCCGTCATTTCCGTAAAACCGATGACCCAAACGGGGTGTGAGCTTTCCCACGCAGCAGAGAATTGCCCTGTGGCGTCCCTGTCCGGCAGAGTCTTGCTTCCGTCAGGCCCCGCATACGGCACTTGGGCACCTCCAGAGGTGCCGCGCACCACACAACTCCACACAAGACCGCCCGTATGCCGCCCGCGAGCACCACGCGGCGACCCCTTCCACCCGGGGGTTGCCCAACGGGCCCGTGCCTCCCGTGACCCACGCAGTAGGGAGGCCAGCGCCAGGGGCACGAACGCGCCCGCGAGGTCACCTAAGCGGACGATGCTGGAAGGACACCATGTGAGCCGGATCTCGGTCCGGGGGTTCGCCGTGGCATCTGCCACTGCGGTCACCACCGTTGGCGCCGTCGTAGGCGTTGCTGCGGGCGGCACTCCTGCCGCCGATGACAACAACTTCGAGGCTGCCGCAGCCGACACCACGCTGCTCGCAGACATCCCCGCGGGCCAGCAGGCCCAGGTCCAGACCGCTTCGCTGACGCAGCAGGCCGATGCCCAGGCATCCGCGGCCGACTCCGCCGCGAAGAAGTCCGCCGAGGAGTCCGCCCGTCTGCAGGCCGCCAAGGACGCCAAGTCCAAGAAGGCGGCGGCCGAGGCGAAGGCCGAGGCCGAGCGCCAGGCCGCGGAGAAGGCGAAGAAGGAGAAGGAAGAGGCCGAGCGTGCCAGCCGGTCCTCCGTCCGCGACGCCTCCTCGTTCTCCGCGCAGGGCTCGTACACCGTGGCCCAGGTGCAGGCGATGGCCCGTCAGATGGTCCCTGCGGACCAGTTCCAGTGCTTCAGCAACATCGTGAACCACGAGTCGACCTGGAACTACCGCGCGACCAACCCGTCCTCCGGTGCGTACGGACTGATGCAGGCCCTCCCGGGCCACAAGATGTCCTCCGCCGGCGCCGACTGGCAGACCAACCCGGCCACCCAGATCAAGTGGGGCCTCAGCTACATGGACGGCCGCTACGGCTCCCCGTGCGGCGCCTGGTCCTTCTGGCAGGCCAACAACTGGTACTAGGGGCGAACAGCCCGGCCGAGGCCCCCCACCGCGCACGCGGTGGGGGGCCTCGCGCGTGTACGGTCGCATCCGGCGATCCAGGGCAGCGCTGGGAAGCGAACATGGGGGAAGGAAAAGAGACATGTCGAAACTGCCGGGCTGGCTGGGCCGCTTCGGGTCCGAACTGACGGAACTGGGCGCACGCCTGGAAGAGCGCCGGGCGCGCGCCGATGACGACGACGATCCCCTCGGGAGCGACGCGACGGCCGGAGCCCCGGAGCCCCAGGACCCCGGACACGTGCCCGCGCCCCCCTCGTACGCCCCCTCCGTCGCCGCCAAGCCCGACCCCGTCGCCGCGATCCCGTGGGGGATGCGGGTCGCGGCCGAGGCGGGGTGGCGGCTGCTCGTCCTCGCGGGGACCCTCTGGGTGCTGATGCAGGTGATCAGCGCCGTACAGCTGGTCGTCCTCGCCTTCTCCGCCGCCCTGCTCGTCACCGCGATGCTCCAGCCGACCGTCGTGCGGCTCAAGCGGTACGGGCTGCCGCACGGGCTCGCCACCGCCGTGACGGCCGTGCTCGGGTTCGTCGTCATCGGCCTGGTCGGCTGGTTCGTGGTGTGGCAGGTGATGGAGAACCTCGACACGCTCTCCGACCGGGTCCGCGACGGCATCGACGAGTTGAAGCGCTGGCTGCTGGACAGCCCCTTCCACGTCACCGAGTCGCAGATCAACGACATCGCCAAGAACCTCAACGACACCATCGGCACCAACACGGAGGAGATCACCTCCGCCGGGCTCCAGGGCGTCACCTTCATGGTGGAGTTCCTCACCGGCCTGCTGCTGGCGATGTTCTCCACGCTCTTCCTGCTCTACGACGGCAGGCGCATCTGGGAGTGGTCGCTGAAGCTGGTGCCCGCCGCCGCCCGCCCCGGCGTCGCCGGGGCCGGGCCGCGCGCCTGGCGGACCCTCACCGCCTACGTACGCGGCACGGTGCTGGTCGCCCTGATCGACGCCATCTTCATCGGCCTCGGCCTCTACTTCCTCAATGTGCCGCTCGCGGTGCCGCTGGCCGTGTTCATCTTCCTGTTCGCCTTCATCCCACTCCTCGGTGCCGTGGTCTCCGGGGCGCTGGCGGTGGTCGTCGCACTGGTCACCGAGGGTGTGTTCACCGCGCTGATGGTGCTGGTGGTGGTGCTTGCGGTGCAGCAGATCGAGGGCCACATCCTCCAGCCGTTCATCCTCGGCCGGGCGGTGCGGGTGCATCCGCTGGCCGTGGTCCTCGCAGTGGCGACGGGCGGCCTGGTCGCGGGCATCGGCGGCGCGGTGGTCGCCGTACCGCTGGTCGCCGTCGTCAACACGGTGGTCGGCTATCTGCGGTCGTACGCGACCCCCGCCCCGGTCGGCGGACAGCACGGGGCCACCGCGCTCGGCGTCGCCCCGACACCGCCGCCTGCCGCCCCGCAGGCGGTGCTGGACGAGCCGGGGGGGGGGGGCGGGGCCGCCGCCCCCCCCCCCCCCCCGCCGCCGCCCCCGCCCGGGAAATAGGCGGACAGCGGACGAAGTAGAGACCCCGCGACGGTGGGTGGTGCGCGGGGGGGTTGTCGTATG